>NZ_JBSHGA010000002.1:0-29972 GCF_053617595.1 Paenibacillus sp. NPDC055715 | reverse complement strand
ATGCTTTCCGCTTGAAGCGCACGACCGGATACGCTATCCGGGGCCAGATGGCTCGTAAGCACCGCCGAAGCCTGCAAATGGGCAGAGGTAACAGCTTCAGGGGCTAAATGGCTCGACTGGATCGCCTCTTCTGCCAGATGGTTCCCTTGCACAGCTTCGTCCGTAATGTGCCACGGCTGTACCGAGTGGGCGGACAGCTTGGTGGCCGTCACGCTCTCATCCGCCAGTTTGGCGGACGTAACAGACTCATCCTGCAAAACATCGGTTGATATCGCCTGTGATGCGATATGCACGCCCTGAATGATTCCAATGGGCAGATGGTGCGGCCGAATGGACTCCGGTGCGATGTGCACGGACTTCACTGCCCCCTCTGCTAGCGCTCTATCCTGTACCGCTCCAGATGCCAGATGCTGGGGGTGTACCGCCTGCGCAGACAGATGTGAAGGCCCAACGCTGCCTTCCGCGAGGTTCATTCCTTGCACCGAGCGTGCTGCCAGCTTTTCCGAGGTGATGCTTTCCGCTTGAAGCGCACGACCGGATACGCTATCCGGGGCCAGATGGCTCGTAAGCACCGCCGAAGCCTGCAAATGGGCAGAGGTAACAGCTTCCGGGGCTAAATGGCTCGACTGGATCGCCTCTTCTGCCAGATGGTTTCCTTGCACAGCTTCGTCCGTAATGTGCCACGGCTGTACCGAATGGGCAGACAGCTTGGCGGCCGTCACGCTCCCGTCCGCCAGTTTGTCGGACGTAACAGACTCATCCTGCAAAGCATCGGTTGATATCGCCTGTGATGCGATATGCACGCCCTGAATGATTCCAATGGGCAGATGGTGCGGCCGAATGGACTCCGGTGCGATGTGCACGGACTTCACTGCCCCCTCTGCTAGCGCTCTATCCTGTACCGCTCCAGATGCCAGATGGTTTCCTTGTACAGCTTCGTCCGTAATGTGCCCCGGCTGTACCGAGTGGGCGGACAGCTTGGTGGCCGTCACGCTCTCATCCGCCAGTTTGTCAGACGTAACAGACTCATCCTGCAAGGCATCGGTTGATATCGCCTGTGATGCGATATGCACGCTCTGAATGGTTCCAATTTGTAGATGGTGCGGCTGAATGGACTCCGGTGCGATGTGCACGGACTTCACTGCCCCCTCTGCCAGCGCTCTATCTTGTACCGCTCCAGCTGCCAGATGCCGGGTGTGTACCGCCTGTGCAGACAGATGCGGAGGACCGACGCTGCCTTCCGCGAGATTCATTCCTTGTACCGATCGCGCCGCCAGCTTTTCCGAGGTGATGCTTTCCGCTTGAAGCGCACGACCGGATACGCTATCCGGGGCCAGATGTCTCGTAAGCACCGTGGAGGCTTGTAGATGTACCGAGGTGACCGCTCCGGCTGCCAAATGCGCCGAATCGACAGCCGCCACAGCCAAATGATTGCTTTGTACAGCCTCGTCTGTAATGTGCCCGGACTGCACCGCATGGGCAGACAGCTTGGTGGAAGTTACGCTTCCCTCCGCCAGTTTGGCAGAGGTGACCGTTTCATCCTGCAAGGCCGGGGTAGCCACAGCCTGCAATGCAATGTGCTCCCCTTGAATGACTCCGTTTTGCAAGTGCTCCGATTGGATAGATTCGGGCGCAAGATGTGTAGACTTTACAGCGTTCTGGGCCAGCGCAGTTTCCTGTACCGCTCCAGCCCCCAAATGCTGGGTGTGTACCGCTTGCGCAGCCAAATGTGCAGGGCCGACGCTGCTTTCCGCAAGGTTGGTCGCTTGCACGGCCCGAGCCGCCAACTTCTCCGAGGTGACGCTTTCCGCCTGAAGTACATGACCGGACACACTATCCGGAGCGAGATGCTTGGTCTGGACCGATGCAGATTGCAAATGGTTGGAGGTGACGGATTCAGGAGCGAGATGATTCGCTTCCACCGCTTCAACAGCCAGATGATTGCTCTGTACTGCTTTATCTGTAATGTGCCATGGCTGCACGGAGCGTGCGGACAGCTTGGAGGAAGTTACGCTTCCCTCTGCCAATTTAGGCGCTGTAATCGCCAAATCATTAATTTTATCCGTAGCCACGCTCTCCGGCGACAGTTTCAACGAAGTGACGGCATGATCCTGCAAATGATGGGAGTATACCGCTCCACTCGCCAGATGCCCTGTTTGAACAGCGCCTTCACCCAATATGTCTGCGGTAACGGACTGCCCTTGCAAGGCCGAGGTTCCTACGCTGCCGTTCCCGAGATGTTCGCTCAGCACAGAGCTGGAGGCCAAATGTGCCGAGCTGACGGATTGAGCCTGCAATGCCTTTCCACCCACACTGTTGTCCGCCAGATGGTTTTCGCGAATAGCCTTGGGTGCAATGTGTACATCTGCAATTTCTTGAGGTGCAATTTTATTTCCAGTTACCGCTCCTGTGGCAATTTTGGTTTCCGTAACCGCTCCGTCAGCGATTTTGTCAGACTTAATAGCGTTCGAAGCAATGTGATTTTCCTTGACAGCCTGATTCGCCACATGATGATCCAAAACTGCGCCCTTCCCTAATTTCTCGCTCGTCACAGCCCCGGATTGCAAATGCCGCTCCGTAACCGCCTCCGATGCAATATGATCTTTCCGGATGATTTCGGACTGAAGATGTAAGGAAGAGACTGCCTCTGGGGAAATCTGAGGGCCTTGTATGGCTGCTGTAGCAATATGTCTGGTAAGTACCGCCTCATCGGCAATTTTGTGCGGTAAAATGCTCTGATCCGATATTTTGGATGAAGTGATGGACTGATCGACAATTTGCAACGAGCCTACAGACTGATCCGCCAGTTTATTGGACTGAATGCTCCGATCCGCCAGATGGCGGGCTGTCACTTGGCCGGTTCCAAGCTGCTCTTCCCCAATGGAGCCAGGACTCAGATGCTTCCTTTCAATCGCTCCGGCCTGAATATGCGCACTGGTGACCGCCTCAGGCTCCAGATGACGCCCGCTGACAACGCCTTCCTCCAATTGTTCCTTGCCCACAATTCCGTTGGATAGCTGCTTGCGGTTAATCGAACCGGGGGCCAGATGCCGGGAATTAACGGCATGCTCGGTCAGGTGTGCGCTCTCAATGCTGCCAGCCTGTATTTTAGTACCATCCACAGCCCCATCCCGCAGTTTGGAAGTGGTGACAGACTGATCTCCAAGCTTGGAACTGTCGACGGCCTCATTGGCCAAATTGTTAGATTGAATCGTACCGCTGCGAATTTTATCGGAGGTGACCGCCTGATCTTGAAGCATGTCTGGAGATACAATCCATTGCTTGAAGTGACGGCTCTCAATGGAGCCATTCGCAATATGATCGCCGCTGATAATCTTATCAGCCAGCTTTTCCGGAGTGATGCTGCCATCACGAAGTTTTTCACCACCAATAGAACGATCCTGCAATTTGCTGCCTGTCACTGATGCGTCCGACAGATGCTCCACCGTAATGGAATCCGGGGCAATCTTCGAAGAAGTCACTGCACGGTCGGCTATTTTAATCGTATGAACGGCATAATCTGCCAGGTTTTCCGTTTGGATGCTCTCTGGCTTCAGCTTACTGGAGTCTATGGAGCCGGGAGCAATCTTCTCCCCGGTTACAGCCAGATCGCTCAAATCGTCTGTATAGATGAAAGCATTATTTACATGCGGCGCTTTTTTATTATTCAAAATTTCCTCGACGTCAATTGGATCAGGCAGTAGCTCAGGCTCTTTGGGTTCCTCCATCGAAACTTCAATCTCTTCTGCAAACGCACTTTCAACCTCCGTCTCGTACTCGATATAGACTTCAGGCTCGACAGCTGTCTGTAGCTCCGGCTCCTCTGCCATTGGGGGAGGCGGAGAAGCAACTTGATGAAGTCTTGCTTCTGTCTCCCTCTCCGCAGGCTGTGGCTTCAAGCGCTGTATCATACTTAATTCATTCATATCCGGGTCAATTACACAATAGAGCGGCTTTTTGTTTCTGGTGGTTTTTCGGCTCTTGTTCTTCAAGCAGCTCTCTCCCTTCTCGTATTTATCGTTACAGCATCATATGCAGGCCCATAGGCACTTGCCACCCTGATAAGCGATACACTTTTTAGTGAAAGAATACTCACCTGAAATCCACGTTTGAAAAAATATTGTTAAAAGTTAAAATAGTAAGGGTGAAGATCGCTACATGAAGAGAGGAATTACAACAACATGATTATCAAACCAAGAACACGCGGCTTTATCTGCACCACTGCTCATCCGGTGGGCTGTGCCCAACATGTTCAGGAGCAAATTGACTATGTGCAGGCCCGTCCTGCTATCCAGGGACCTCGTAATGTGCTTGTGATCGGGGCATCTGCCGGATATGGCTTGGCTTCCCGAATCACTGCCGCATTCGGAGCGCGGGCCAATACGATCGGCGTATATCGTCCTAGTAACGCTACAGCCACACGAACAGCATCGGCAGGCTGGTACAATTCTGCTGCATTTGAAAAGGCTGCTCAGGAAGCAGGGCTTCGATCCTTTAGCGTGACAGGTGATGCCTTCTCGGATGAAATCAAAGCCAAAACGGTGGAAGTCATTCGCGAAGAGCTGGGACAAGTCGATCTGGTGGTTTACAGTGTCGCTTCCGGTCGCCGCACGAGTCCCCGCACAGGTGAAACGTTTAATTCCGTGCTTAAACCCATCGGAAAACCATACACAAACAAGACCGTCAACTTCCACACCGGCGAAGTCACCAGCGTTACTCTGGAACCCGCGACGGAAGAGGAAGTGCATGGGACTGTAGAGGTTATGGGCGGCGAGGACTGGCAATTGTGGATTGACGCCTTGCGTGAAGGCGGTGTACTGGCTGATTCCGCAACTACCTTCTCCTTTTCGTATATCGGTTCAGATATTACCCAAGCCGTCTACAGAGAAGGCAGTATCGGAAGTGCAAAGGATCATCTGGAAGCGACAGCACGTGAGCTGAACGATCAGCTGAAAGCCACAGGCGGACGCGCCTTCGTCGCAGCTACCAAAGGACTAGTTACCCAATCCAGCTCTGCCATCCCTGTCGTACCTCTGTATATTTCCGCTTTGTACAAAGTAATGAAGGAAAAAGGGTTACATGAAGGCTGCGTGGAGCAAAACTACCGTCTGTTTGCCGAGCGTCTGTATGCTCCGGAAACGCCAGTAGATGCAGAAGGACGTATTCGTATGGATGATTGGGAGCTGCGTGAAGACGTACAGGTAGAGGTTGCAAAAATATGGGACGAGCTGACGACAGACAATATCTACGAGCTGTCCGATCTTGAAGGATATCGCCACGAATTTTTCCAGCTATTCGGCTTTGAATTCGATGACGTGGATTATGAAGCTGACATTGATCCGATCGTGGATATTCCTGCCGTTCGCTAAGTCGTTTTAGTATCGTTGTTGTTATGTTAGAAAAGCAAAAAAGCTGTTCTCCGACAGAGGGTATTCCGCTCTGCGCGAGGACAGCAAAATGAAGCAAAAATTGCAATTTTAAGATTCATTTGACTCTAAAGGAGTCCCTGACCGGGTTCCTTTTTCTTTTTACTTCTTAGCAAGATGGAAAATAAAAAAAGCGTCGCTCTGAACGATTCGCTTCTTGTGCTTGACTCTTTGTAATTGTTCCTGCTTGGTTGGCTTCATTCGCACATGCTGCGATATCTCGCCATAATGACCATTTGTTTTGCGGCTCTGTACAGAGCCGTAGTTTCCGGCGTGCTTCGCCTTGCTTAGCGCTTTTTGTGTTTGAGTACGTGCCATACGGCTTTCACTCTCCTTGATTGGACTCCATTCATCATAGCATCTGGAATCCCAATCATTTGTCTAATTCAACTCCAATATATAAAATAACAATATATACGTTCTAGGATACCACAATCTTACAAATCAGGACAGCACTTATTTCGAGGTGAGTACATTACAGGATTACTTTCGAACCATTACAAATTACTTGGATAAAGAAGAAAATTTCGAAAATGAAATGTATAAAAAAAGTGAGCAGTACATAGCGATGAAGATTATTAACGACATATGCAATGCTCTAGAATGTGATCTTCCAGATGTAATTAGATTTATCCCTGACAATAATACCGACGAGCTTTTCAATAACGAAAAGACAGAGCAAGAATAAAATATGTTATATAAAACCGTTTCCTTACCGGAGGCGGTTTTTTTACACTCTAAATGGAGGAGAGAATTCTGGAAGGTGCATAATCTGCCTCTACTACTTGTTAAGCCTCTTAAACGTTCCGTCTTGTTTTCAGCACTTTTCGAGGTGATCGGGCATACAGTATTGTACCTATTACTGATAAAATGCGCTCCATGAGAGCATCCTGCCAAGGAGGTCTGAGCTATGGTATATCGTGCAACATCCCGCAGAAGGGGTTCGCCTCACAAACGCTTAAACGTTGACACACTTAGGAAAATATCCGCAAGCATGCTGTCATTTTACAAGGCCATTGCCACCCGTCGTCCTTTCGCCGTCCAATGGTCACGAGCTGTGGTGCATGGCAATTTGGATCGGATGAAGGCCCTTCTCTGCTCGGTAGCGCCATTTGCCGCAAAACAAGGATTAGGCACGAACGGCATCGGCTACTTTATTTCCTTTTTAGCTCAACCCCCGATGCTCTATTATACAAACGGAACGACGATTCCACCGGGTACGGTGCAGTTTACATTTGAACCGAGGGTTCACCGCGCCATCGCCAAAGCCGTTTTTCCGATGTATCTCGAATTGGCGCGCAATCGGTGCTTCGCGTCTGCTTTAGCCAAAGCTATCAATCGGAAAGACCAACGTGCGGTTACTCTGATGATTCGCAGCTTGATTCCATCCTCTGCACTGAAATCCGTACAAATCGAGGATCATGGCTTTGCGTTGCTTTTTAAGTATCCTTACAGTAAATATCCATACCGAAATCTGCTCATTCGGGAGTTTTCTTAAAAGAGGTGGCTACAGACGTTTTTGCTTGAGTTGATCGATCAGCTCTTTACCCAACTGTATAGCCATGTCCGTCAACATTCGAATTTCGTCCTTCGTTACATGGTCCATATGCGCCCCGCAACAAATTGCAAAGTTGCCCGCAAACTCTTTTCGCAAACGAACGGCAATTTCTTCGGTAATATAAAATTCCTTGTGGGCTTGCAATTGCACGGTTTGGATTGGCTCCAGTCTGGCTCCTGCTGTAATCGTTCCCAGATGGGGCTGATCGCCGCCGGAAATAAGTACGACCATGTCCTCTCCCATAAAATAGGCATCCAGCACAAGGCGGATACGTCCACATTCTTTTTGCAAATGAATCATATGATCCTCTCCTGTCTAAAAAATAATATTGTGAATACATTCACTTTAAATGTTTCTATTCATTCTATCGCTTCCAGAGCTGTTCCACAATTCAAAAAGACCCACAGCAGACCTCCGTAAATGGTGGCTTGCTGTGGGTCTTCTGACGCAGGGGATCCGAGCAGGCTGTCAATGTTTCAGCTTGTTACCGTTGCCTCGCTTAACAAGTGCCATAAAGATTATTGGCTTAGATACAGGAATTTTTATCGAATCTAGTTAGTATATATATTTGACGTTATAGCCACTTCATGTACTTTCAAAAAAACGCCCATAAATGTTGTTTGAAGAAGTATCTACTCGAAACAAGCTGAGTATATTTGTCCGATACTGAAAAAGCCTACAGCAGCACTAATGAGTTCTGGACCAGCATCTTTAGCTGAGTATGTTATGGCAAAAGTTAGCGCACGAGTTACACTATAACCATCTTCTCGAGCCATTTTAAAAGCTGGTACTAAATTTCCAATAAATTTAATAATTCCTCCACCTGCTTTAATCACGTCTTTGATTTTAGCAATTTTAGCAAAGGCAAATGCATTTTCAGCGATAGCTAAGCCAACTTCAGCAATACAACCTACAACCCCTTGAGGATTGTAGATATTTTTTCCATCCGTTACGAATGTCTTACCCGTATATTCACTTATCCACTTGGATGTTGCTTCAGGTCCTGCGTCCAAAACTTCCTGCGGCAGAGCATCAATTGCATAGAACAATTCTTCCAATTCAGCAAATTCAGTATCAGAATACTGGTACTTCGAACTATCAGATACGGAACTTGCAGAGGCATAACCCATAACATTAAGCATAACAATTAGTACTAAAAAGCTGGAAATAGACCTTCGTAGAACTGATTTCAATGAACATCTCTCCTTTTACTTTTTTTGGTACAAAATTATGTTATGCTAAATTATGGTATAATGCAATAGAGAAATCAAAATTTATGGAGGTTATGTAAAAGTGAACATGAAAATGTTATTTTCACTGATTGTTTTGGTTATTGCTATCATTGGGCTTTTTTTTACACAATTTAAAAATGAAAATATAAACATGATCTACAGTTTGACTGGTATTGTTTTAATTGTGATATTCTTTATACTTCTTTCAAAGAATGAAAAAAAGAAGAAATAGATTATTACATGTTTGTAATGGTCATTACTCCAATAGGGTCTATTGAAAAATCAAAAAGGTCGACACAATGGCTGGCCTGACCACCGGGGCGTTGTTGCCTCGGTGTGTTCTTTTATGAGATTTTCCATGATACAAATTTACCAAATCAAAAGTCCAAGACAGCTCAGATAACGATCAATTTTCGTTCAAATAACAGTCATTATTTTTTCCTTCTGTGATTATTTCGACGATTATTGACGAAATTATTATTTTGCTTGTTCTCTGGTTCGGGACCATTGTCATTATCATTTTTACTTTCTTCCAAATTTCTTTTTTATTTCATAAGCGCCCTCCACAATATAGTTGATTCTGGATATCCACATCAATCTACCCGCGTAAATAATCAGAAGCCCAACAATTAGAGCAAATATAATATATACGGAGGAAAAATTGTATCTGTAAATAAGCTACCTACTACATCAAAATACTTTTCTGGGCTGGGCTTTTTCTCGTTAATATCTATTACCCTAAGCGCCAAAGTTATCATGAATGTTAGAATAACAAGAATTACGAAAGGAAAGAAATCATCAATGAAAATACAAAACTCATCGTTTTATGAAAATCATATTGAGCGTTGATGTCTCCTTTCAAGTTTTGCAAATCTATTAAATCCAACTTAACCAGTTCTTCCTTCATTTCTGTAATACTTCCTAAACTTATAGAGCCTAGCCCCTTCACTACATCCATATTTCTTTCCGTAAGTCTTTCTGATGAATTTACTCGCAGAATTATAACCCATAAACCCATTTCCTTTTCTCTTAAAGAGAGATCCCCACTTAAATTACAATATAATCACCATCCCTTTTAAAAAAAGTAGATCGGCTATTAAACACCGATCTACAATATTGCTATGCCCTCATTTTCCTCGTTTATCACTATCAACCGTAATGGAGCTGCCAAGATTCCAGTTGCATACAGCCTTAATCCGTCTAAATGAGCTCGCCCTGAATGCTAGACAAGACCAACCTGATATTTTACCTTTTTACACACTACCTACTGGACGGAAACATAGTACCTATTTACGAATTGTGATGGTATGCGCAGCTTTACCGCTTGCGCCATTATTATCTGTCACCGTCAACTCCACGGTATACGTTCCAGATGTAGCGAATTTATGCTTTACCTTCGAGCCGGACGCTGTATCGCCATCGCCAAAGTTCCAGCTATAGCTGACGATTTTACCGTCTACATCACGCGAGGCTTTTCCGTTAAACTGTACGTTCTTGTTCCTCTTGGCTGAATCATTCGCCTGAATAATGGCTACAGGCTTTTCATTGGATGTAGGTGGATTCCCACCATCTTTCGTTACATACAATCTTCCGGATGCTTCTGTCTCCACTGCATTTCCTGCTGCATCCCTTACCCGGATCACGATGACTCCGCCTTTCAGGCTCAGAGAAGAGGAAGTGAAGTAAGTTCCTACATAATGACCTGACGAAGTTTCGTTTAACGGAATTTCGTTTCGGGCCAAGGTGGTCAGATTGAAAGGCAATTCCACATGGAAGGATGCCTCCAATCCGGACGCACTGTCGAAGGATACCTGCACCGGCTGCCCTGGACTGATACGTACATCCTCAGCAGGACTGATATTTTCCAGCTTCGGCAGAGCTGTATCGACATACACTGAACGGGTAACCGTCGTTACGTTCTTGGCAAGATCCTTGGCCGTTACCGTAATCTGATTTTCCCCTTTATTAACAAGCAGACGCTTGTTAAAGCTGCCGTCACTTCCAAATTCGGCTGGCTCACCGTTAATTGTCAAGTCGGTGAGGAACTCGTCGTACACCGTACCGGTTACACTGACGACACCCGCATTTGTACGAGCTCCTTCATCCGGCGAAGTCAAGATCAGACCCGGTTTAGTCTGGTCAAGTATGACAACCACTGGCTCGGAACGATCCGTCAACTTGCCGTATACCGCCGCCTGAACACTCAACGGATTGACACCCGGCTGAAGATTGACCGCCAGACTGAACTGGCGATCCTTCACCTTGGTTGTGCCAGCAAGTTGATTACCGTTAAAGAGCTGGATGTCCGCCCCGTCTGCCGGGGAAGTACCTGTAACGGTAATTGTCCCTTCCTTCGTATACGTTGCCTTCGTTGGTGTTGTAATCGTTGGAGTATTCACTGGATATCTGACGATCGCCCGGAGCATGTAATTGCCCTCCACCTCAGGCGATTGGCTCCATTCCCCGCCTACACCTTGCCAGCTACGAAGCGCATTCGGTCCACTCTCGTCTGAAGCAAGACCCGGCGACTGTCTGCCTACAGCAGACTGCGTATAGACGATGTAAAAGTCACCTCGAACCGTTACCGGCTCTGGGAGCTGTACTGTCGTCCATTGTGTTTCATCCCGAACGGCTGTGCCGTCAAATGGACCAGCCAGCAGACGTCCCGGTGCGCCTGCCGCACCAGATGCATCATATACGGAATATTTGAACGCCGTTCCTCCCGGATTCGGGAAGGTTGAATTCCAGAACCGCAGCGACGCTCCTGTCACTTGAGCCACCTCTGGCTCAGGTGTCATTCTGACTGCCCAGGAGTTGCCTGCTGTGTTAAAGACTCTGGCATTTTCCCCGGTACCGTCATCATAGGCGATGCCTCCCTGGAAGCCGATGAAAGGCTTCAATTTGACATTCGCTTCCACACTACCGTTCGGAGGTGCTGTGACAGTGATGCTGTCGCTGTAATAATTTTCCGCTGCCATAGATAATGTATAAGTCCCTTCCAGTACATCCAGCGTAAATTCTCCAGCCTCATTCGTCTCTACCGGAGCAATGCGCGCATCCTCCAGTACAAGCACTTTCGCTTTTCGGATCGGTTCACCGGATTGCTTATCGGTGATAACCCCGTGAATTGTACCATGAGGTACCGCTTGGAGACTAAAGTTCGCTCTCACCACTTTATTATTTTCAATGGTGACCTGTTTCGTTTGCGGCACATACCCGTAGGCTTCAGCCTTCAGCGTATAATCACCAGCTACGTGAGTGAAGCTGTATTTACCTGTGGTCGGGTCCGTTTTCACCGAGCGTCCGGTTTCCAGTACGGTAACCGTGGCGCTGGCTGGAAGACTGTCGAGACCGACACGTCCGCTGTCCACCGCTGTTTCCGCCGGCTTCACTTTTTCTTGGAATTCGCTCTTTTCCGTGCTTGTAATTTTGTACAGCGGGAATTGTTCTTCCGCTTTTTCCAGCTTGATATTCGACTCAGGTACTACATCTTTGGTCACTGCCGAAGCTGGAATACCCAGCACACGGAAATCGTCAATGTACCAGCCGTTTTTGTCCACACTGTTATCCGACTTCAAACGGAAGCGGAATTGAACCTCGTTGCCGGTATAGCTATCCAGATTGTAATAGACCGGAGTCCATTTTTTTCCGTTTGTGCTATGAGAGAATTTACCCAGTTCGGTCCAAGTGTCGCCATTATTTTTGGACACTTCCACATAACCATAATCATAGCCGCCCTCAATCTCAAACCAGTGGTTGAAGGTCAGTGTTGCGTTCCGTACACCATTCAAATTGATTTTTGGAGAAACCAGTGAAAAATCTGCTCCGTTCTCATAGTTTCCATCCAGATCGGTTGCCCATACGTTTGGTTGGGATACCGCACTCTCTGGTCCCACTTCTTTGGGGATGCCGCGTTCCCATTCATCCTTGGTACCGGAATGTGTCCAGCCATTATCCGAGCTGCCGTCAAAATGATCGCTATACAGCGTATCCGGCACGTCTACTCTCAGAGAGACCTCCTTTGACTTGACTCCCTCATTACCGCTGTAATCCTCGGCCGCCACTGCATAATGGTAGGTCGAGCCGCCGACCGTGACCGTATCAGTGAATGTCAATCCAGAGGTTGTACCGATGGAAGTATAATTTTTGCCTGATTGGGTGGAACGGTACAGCTTGTACTGCTTCACATCCTCATCGGAGGAAGCATTCCAGGCCAGCGCAACGTTGCCAACATTATCCGCTTCGGCAGTCAAATTACCTGGCGCGGCAGGTGCAACGGTATCCAGTTCTTGAATTGACAGGTCGTCGATGTACCAGCCATCTTTCACAATCGTATTATCACTTGTAAAGTTGAACATAAGGTATACCTTTTGACCCGCAAATGCTCGCAAATCAAGATACTGTGTTTTCCAGCCGTTGCTGGTGCCGGTAAACGATAATACCTGCTCAAATGCATTCTGACTATTCGTAGTCGCCACATACACTTTGCCGAAATCAGAATTGTTTTCAAGATCGTACCAATGCTTGAAGCTAACGAGTGCCCCTTTCGGGCTCTCAGTCAAATCAATCGGAGGAGCCACAAAATAACTGTTGGAATTGGCCTGATATTGACCTTCAAGATTGGTCGCGATAACTTTCGTTCCCGATGCTGCGCTTCCAGGGCCACTTACCGGGGTTCCCCATTTCCAGACACTGCCCTGTCCGCCGATATTGATACCGACAATGTCTTTTTCAAAATCCTGTGTGTAGCCAGGTTTGATGCCTTTGGAGACATTCACCTTGTATACTTCCGTTTGAAAACCGTTATTACCGTAATCATTTACACGAATATAGTATTCCAGACCGGCGCTGTTCACCAAAAAAGTCGGGATGGACGCTTGATATGTACCGTCTTTGCTGTCTCCGGAGGTTCGTTCCAACGGAATATATACATAGTTCGATGTACCCGCTGTTTTGGCAAATGCCTCAACGGCTGTCACGCCGACATTATCCGTTACATGAGCAGTCAGAGGTATATCAATACCCTCGTAAGCCGCAGCAGGCGGTGTATGTTCCAGAACAGGCGCTTCCAGATCGTCTCCACCTGTTACAACTTTACCGGATACGGAGCCCAAGCCCTGAATGACAGAGCCGACTGCATCCAGCGCATTAATGACACCATGTCCATAGCCATTGTTTGGCGAAGTAGGATATGTGCTGTCTGTGCGCGGTGTAGCTGTATTCATCAAAATTTCCTCCAGTTGATCCACGGTAAGCGAATGATTCGCTTGCAGCAACAGAGCCGCAAGTCCCGCTACATGAGGTCCCGCCATGGAAGTACCGTTATATCCGTCTTTATAGGCGCCTCCGGCAACGGATGATCGAATATTTACCCCCGGTGCGGAAACTTCGGGCTTCACTTCACCATATGGCGATGGTCCCCGCAGAGAAAAGCTGGCCAGTTTGTCATTGAGATCGGTTGCTCCGGTGGCAAAGGATTCCGGATAATTGGCCGGATTCGCTACCGATGCAGGTCCGCCCGGATTGGAAGGGGAGGTGTTACCTGCTGAGAATTCAGGGAATATTTGGGCACCCCTCCATGCTTGAACTACAGGTCGGAACCATTCATCCAGGCCGGGTCCGCCGCCCCACGAATTGTTCACCACGTCCGGTGCAAGCTCTGGATGAAGGTTACCTTGGGCATCCCTTGGCGCAAGCAGCCATTGACCGCCGTCGAGTATAATTGCATCCGTCGTTTCCGGATTAAAAATCCGAACCGCAATCCACTTCGCGCCAGGCGCAACGCCGACCCGGTTCGTTCCATTTTCCTCGGAGCCGACCATCGTTCCCATCGTATGCGTACCATGAGAATCGGCTTCCTGATCGACCGGAAGGGGGGCATGACTATGCGGATCGTACCAGCTCAGCTCGGGATTCACGACATTACCTGCCGCGTCCAGACCACGCCATTTGCGATGAAGGGCCGGATGAGTATAGTCTACGCCTGTATCGAGATTGGCGACCACGATTCCGGTTCCGTCGATTCCTTTTTCCCACACTTGGGGTGCTTTAATATGGGATATATTCCATTCAACAGTAGACGGGTCTACAGCGTTCTTACCTGCATTGCCGGGCTTCGCCGATGTTTTACTATCGTTCTTCTCCAGCTCTACATCTTTCTCTGTCGTTGCAGATTTTACCGTGTCTGCTGTCGCTTTTCCGGCTATTTTGGCGTTTGCTCCTTCTGCCTGCTTGTCAACCGTCACCTTTTGCAGATAACGTGTTTCATTCGGCAAAATTTTGTCTACCTCAGGCAGCTGAGAAATATGGTCCAGCACCTCCTTGGTGCTTGTGACCGCCAGGGCATTGACAATAAAGTAGCTTTTATATTCCTTCACTCCACCGCTCTCCGATTGCTTATCCAAATAATTTTCAAGCCCATATTGGGTTCTTGAAGCGGTTTCGCGTAGAGAGCTGATCACATTGCTGCGGACAGCCATTTTGGCAGCGGAGGGTGTTATTTTCTCAAGCGAGGCCTTTTGGAGAGCATTTTTGGAAACCTTGTTTGTGTCTACCTGTTCTTTTAATTTGACCAGATATGTTACATAGTTATTCTCCCCAAACTGTTTGGTCAGTTTAGGGGATACCTTTGCGGTCGTTACCACGTGCGAGCCTGATTTCAGCTCCAGTTTGGAGCCATCCGGTGTGTTATTTGCCAAAGCAGGTTGGACAAAAGAAAAGGCCATAAGCAAAGATAGTCCGATAGATAGCGGTTTCTTGAATCGTTTAGGTTTAATCAATTATTTCTCCACTCCTTTTACTAGGTTTAATATTTCTGGTATAACCTGTGCGAGAGTAAGACCACATACCTTGCTTTGCACAGCAAATCTACGGGCTGCGCAACATGATATGGTTGGCAACCACCTCCTTCATAGAATATAAAGGTATAAAAGGATTTGGAATTTCTTGGGTGAATTTATTTCATAGGTGAGTTTACGAATCCATAATAGCAAGCGATGAAATTCAGTAGATACCAAGGAGAACAAGCAGGAACCCTTCGAAGAAAGAACATGTTATATCGTTACATTTTATATCAAAAATTGATATATAAACATATATTATGGATAGTATAAAGTTATCAAAACAGATATACAAGTTATTTTTTGGTAATTTGCTTGAAATTTATGATTTTTGTATTTTCTATGTGCGAAAACCCCTTTATAGCGGCTACATAAATGTTGCATTACACGGTTAGCAGGTGTATGCAATCTTTGGACGAGCCGCTCCAAGGGATTTCCGAAGTCTTTCTAAAAACACGATCAGATCATTCTATTTAAGGAATCTGTCGTGTTCGGATTGAACACTCGAACCGCAATCCATTTGGCACCAGGAGCAGTACCAATGAGAGAGTTCACAACCGTGGTACGCACAGAAAGCTTAGCGGCAGCGAGGGATATTGGGTCTGCGGAAGCCTTTGCTCCTCACCTCCTTCAAGAAATATAGATTCTAGCATGGAATTCAGAGGTCCTGATTCTGTGGTGAACAGCCAAGGGTACAAGACTCAAGAAACAGTAAACTGTTGGGGCAAGGTGACCGCTGATACTTGTACAGCACCATTCTGCCTACTCTGTTCCCATGTAAATTTTTAAAATTCAGCTTATATCGCTTTGGAAAAAGTAAGAGAAAAACGTGAAGATAAAAGTAGGGAAGGAAGCTAGAAGTTATCGAGGAGTTTAATATCTGTACATTAAAAACCAAATTAAAACAAAATAATAATAAAAATGGTATATTTTTAATCTAGTATAATGTCATAATAACAGATATACAAGCATTTTTTCCCTTATTCTTTTGAAAAGCAAAAAACCTCTTCCGTTTTTACGAGCAGGTGCTGGTCTTGATGTTGCACTTCTTATCGTAAAAATAAAAGAGATTTTTCGACATTCCCTCGGCATTCCATAGAAGAGTTCAGAGAGAGCTATCTGCCGCTATTTACAGGTATGGGAACCGGAACAACTCCATCCGAAACGGATGGTTTTGATAATGCTTGCGATCTGTCGCATAGGGCGGCACATTCCCGAAAAGTCATCTGCCTGCACCCACAACATGTATCCCGATCCACCAGTGCAATGGCTGCCGTGAGGGCTTCTCCTGTATGTTCGAAAAAATGCTCATATCCGATCATGTCGTAGCATCCGGTTTTGTGAAGTAATGCCTCAGGCTGCGGCTGAAGGCCGGAAACAAGCACCGTTCCACCGGATTTTCGATATTTCTGAATCAATGCGGTAAAGTTAGATTCTCCTGTCATATCCATAAAGGGAACCTTACCCATACGCAGCAATAAAATCCCTTGCTGGCGGTCAACCTGACCTCCCATTCCCGAATTTTCCAATGCCGAAGCGGCACCAAAAAATAGAGGGCCTTCCACACTATAAATCGCCACCTGTGGGCAATCATGCTGCTCTGTAACCATATGGGCACCGACTTTTTCATGCTTGACAGAAGGATCGGGTAACACCTTATCCACTGAAAGTGTACTGCTCATACGCTTGACGAACAGCACAACCGCCAGAATCAGACCTACTTCAACAGCCGTGGTCAGCGTCGTAAATACCGTCAGCAAAAAGGTGACAACCAATACGATAGAGTCCGCTGTCCGCGTCTTGAGGATGTGTGCAAAATGTTTGCGCTCGCTCATATTCCAGGCGACCACCATCAACACCGGAGCCATACTCGCCAACGGAATATTGGATGCATACGGAGCAAAAACCACCAGAATAAGCAGCACAACCAAGCCGTGTACAATACCCGACATGGGAGACACGGCACCACTGCGGATATTTGTGGCTGTGCGCGCAATCGCCCCCGTCGCAGGAATGCCGCCAAACAGCGGTGTGAGCAAGTTGGCAATACCCTGTCCGACCAGCTCACGATTGCTGTTATGCCGGGCTCCCGTCATGCCGTCAGCAACCACCGCCGAAAGCAGGGATTCGATAGCTCCCAGCATTGCGATGACAAGTGCGGGCGGCAGCAGCTTCACAATCAGGTCCCAGGTCACGCCTGGAACATGCAGCTCAGGCAGAGATGCCGGAATTGCGCCGTATGCGGAACCGATCGTTGCCACCTGACCCGGAAAAAGCCAGACTGCCACCAGCGTGGATAAGAGCAGGCCGACGAGTGAACCGGGGACCTTGGGCCATTTTTTAGGCACCAGAATGAGGGCGGCAAGACAGATGCACGCCGTCAGAATACTGTACACATTCAGTGAAGGCAGGCGATGGATCAGTTCTGCCATAGAAGGCAGAAACGTTTCATGCCGCTCTACTCCGCGCAAGCCGAGAAAGTTAGCAATCTGACCGCTGAAAATCGTCACGGCAATGCCCGCCGTAAAGCCAATCGTTACCGGTTTGGGGATGAACTTAATTAACGCGCCTAGCCTCAGCACGCCCATTAAGATGAGCATAATCCCCGCCATGAAACCGGCTATGAGCAAATTCTCATAACCGTACTGCATGACAATAGCCAGCAAAATCGGGATAAAAGCGCCCGTAGGTCCGCCAATCTGAAATTTGGACCCTCCTAACAGTGAAACCAAAACTCCTGCCACAATGGTCGTGTACAGCCCGTATTCCGGCTTTACTCCCGATGCAATGGCAAACGCCATACCGAGCGGAATGGCCACAATTGCCACGATACTTCCGGAAATCAGGTCCTTTCGCAAAGCTCCTACGTTATATCCCTCGAACCTTCCCATCCACTTCATCCCCTGTAACCCTTCTTTTCTATAGTAGCATTACTTCTCGTTCCGTATACCCTCCAGCAACGAGATCGCTTCGACCAGATGATTGTCAAAAATTTGTCGCGCCACCGCAAGCAGTTCGGTCAAGAGCGGGTCCCTCAACGAGTAAACGACCGTCGTGCCTTCCTTGATGCTGCTCACCAAATTTTTGGCGCGCAACACGGCCAATTGCTGCGATACGGCAGAGCCTTCAGAACCGAGCGCAGTCTGTAGCTCATTTACGTTCCGCTCCCCTTCACTCAACACCTCCAGAATGCGGATGCGCAGAGGGTGAGCCAATGCTTTGAAAAAGTCGGCTTTAAACTTCTGGAGATCTCCTTCCATGCTTGCTCTGTCCCCCTCACAAAAATTGTCCTGTAAACCATCAACAATCTCTGAATATTTGAATATTTAGACAGTAACAGATTTGGGTCATTTGAACTATGATCTAACTCACATTAACTGTTATTAAAGTCACACATTTCCATCCTTCCTCTTTTCAGGGTTGACAGCTTCCACGGGTTTCTACTAACTTAGCAATTAACTTTAGGAAAAGGGGGACCGACAGACAGGCAGCATGACAAAACCACATTTCTCCCGTTATTGGAGAAGCCCGGCTCTGCGTTTTGGGTCCACTGCGGCTTGCTTCAGCACCTTATAGGCAAGCGAAAGGGATAAATACACATAGGGTTCGTAAAGCGGTTTTCCATGCTAAACATTTCGTGGACGGTTATTGATGAAGTGAAGGGCATGCTGGAGGTCCTCCTCCGAGACCTGAGCAAAGTCTGTCCCCTTTGGAGAAAAACTCACCGAGGGACGAGTTGGATTCTTCTAAATCATCATAAAAAGGAAGAACCTCTGATGCTCATATTTGCGCACTTAGAGATTCTTCCTTTTTTTACTTTTTTCTTTTCTCTATCATATAAGCTGTACTCGAAAAATTTACATAGAAAACGGAGTAGGTGGAATGGAGCTATACAAGCGACAGCGTTCGCCTGAAAGCTTTCCAAAGGAAAGCTCGCATCGTAAATACTACCCCCGGATTCCCACTATTATGCATTCATTTAGGGAATCTGGGGGCAACAGCGATGGGAAGCACCATCCGCCTGCGCAGTGACGCACCATGTAATTTTCAGCTCAGCTTGTATAGCTTCCTTTTTATTCTGTTCCCCCGCTCATCCGATTCAAAAACTGAATAGCTCGTGAACTGGTGGGGCGCTCCAGTACCTCATGAGGTGAACCCTGCTCCACAATCACGCCCTGATCCATCAAAATAACATGGTCAGCGACCTCGGCCGCAAACTTCATTTCATGGGTTACAATGACCATGGTCATGCCTTCGACAGCCAGTTGCTTCATAACCTTGAGTACCTCGCCTACCAGCTCCGGATCAAGCGCAGAAGTCGGCTCATCGAACAACAGCACCTCAGGCTCCACCGCCATTGCCCGGGCAATACCGACCCGCTGTTGCTGTCCGCCCGACAACTGATGGGGATAGGATTCGGCTTTTTCCGCCAGTCCCACCTTATTAAGCAGCTCCAATGCGCGTTTGCGTGCCTCGTCCTTGTTCTTCTTTTGAACGGTGACTTGACCCTCCATTACATTTTGAACTGCTGTCATATGCGGGAACAGGTTGTAGGATTGAAATACCATACCTGTCCGTTTGCGCAGCGCCAAGATGCTTTCCTGTCGCAGCTTTGTTCCTTTGGCAAAATTCAGTGCAATATCCCCCACCTGCATCTCGCCCTGATCGGGAACCTCCAGCAAATTCAGACAACGTAAAAGTGTTGTTTTACCGGAACCAGAGGGACCAATGATAACGAGCACCTTTCCTTTATCCAGCGTCACGTCAACACCTTTAAGCACTTCCAGCGAGCCGAACGATTTGTGTATATTCCGAATTTGGATCACCGGTACAATCTCCTTTATCTGACGGAAAAACGGCTCAGCCGCTTCTCCAGGTAATTTTGCAGCACGGTCAATATGGTGCTAAACAGCAGATAGATAACCCCCGCCTCGGTATAAACTAATAACGGCTCATACGTGGTGGCCACAATCTCGTTAGCTGTTCTGAACATTTCCACATAGGTGATCGTCGCAGCTAGCGAAGTATCCTTGACCAAACTGATGAAAGAATTCGCTAACGGCGGTACGGACACACGGGCTGCTTGCGGAAGTACGATACGTCGCAGCACTTGCCAGCGTGTCATCCCCAAGGAGTATCCCGCCTCCCACTGGCCTTCCTGAATGGATATAATTGCCGCACGCATAATTTCAGAGCCATAAGCTCCTACGCTGAGCGTAAAGCCAATCACTGAAGCTATAAAAGGGTCCAGCGTAATGCCAACTGAAGGCAAGCCATAGAAAATAATATACAATTGCACCAGCAACGGTGTTCCACGAATCACCCACACATAGAAGCCGGAAATCAGCTTGAGTATTTTCCATTTGGACAGTCGAGCCAACGCTGTAACCAGCGCCAGTATCAAGCCCAGAACAAAGGAGATGAGTGTGAGCGGAATCGTAAAAGAAACCCCTGCTTTCAGCAGAGGCAGTAATGAATCGATAATAATTTGTATCTGGCGATCATCCATTGTGCAGACATCCTTTAAAAAGATAAGTTGACGAAAATCCGGTTCGAGTTGGCGAGACTCCGGTTATTCGTGTGTTATTTGGATACGTCGGCTCCAAAATATTTGTCAGAAATTTTCAAGTACGTACCGTCAGCCTTCATGTCAGCCAGCGCTTTGTTAACTGCCTTGATCAGGTCTTCGCTACCTTTGTTAAAAACAGCCGCACTCTGTGAAGCATCTGGAGATTCATCTACCTTTTTGATGGGAGCGTCAGGCTTTTGCTTTTTCAAATCCAGGTAGGACAAACCATCATTGACGGTCGCATCGACCCGTTTGGAGGTCAGGAGATCAATCGCCTGATTGAATCCGTCCGTTGCCACAATTTCCGCACCGTTGCTCTTCGCGATTTGATTCAGGTTACTGGTCAGGGATTGCCCGGCCTTTTTACCTTTCAAATCAGCAAACTTTTTGATGTCATTATTATCTTCGCTTACGATCAGAACCGCTCTGGACACGATGTACGGATCGGAGAAATCGTATTTTTGCTTACGTTCATCGGTAATAGACACCTCATTAAATACCGTGTCGAACCGTTTGGAGTTCAATCCTGCAAACATACCGTCCCATTGTGTCTCAATAAACTCCGGCTGTACGCCCAGACGCTTACTTACTTCAGTTGCAATATCGACGTCGAAGCCTGTCAGCTTGCCAGCAGCATCATGGTAGGTAAATGGAGCATAGGTACCTTCCGTACCGATTCGCAGCTTGCCGCTCGCTTTTACAGATTCCAAAGTAGCTGTAGCAGTTGTATCTGCTTTTCCATTATTTGATCCAGTATCCCCGGTAGAAGCATTATTTGAATTAGCGCCTTTGTCGTTGTTGCCGCAGGCAGAAACCAATAAAGCCATCACAATCAGTACGACTGGTAAAAATCTAAATTTTCTCATGTTGTCCACACTCTTTTCCTTTTTCTTGATAACCTAGCATGTTAGCTGGCTCATTGAATAGTACATCATTCATTTTTACACGTCAATGTTTTTATCCAATAATCCCTATGCAAAAGGTAAGCTATATCACTTCCGGGACCCAAAGTTATCCTAGGTTGGCTCATTCATAGACAGACTATTCATTTTATCTATCCTCACAGTAACTTTTTTCTGTACCTTTACATCAAAGGTTTCGTATAATAGATTTAAATATAAAAATTAGTAAATTCACCTCATATTTGAATTGAAGGGAAGGCATTATGGAAACCCAAATTTCAATTTGCCACTGGTTATCTATTCCCTGACGGGCAGACTACAATCATGGGCTGGCGATGACTGTCTATATGCTGCCTAACGTTCTATCGCCTTGGGTGTTTATGCGTTCTACATATCAGACGGTTTCAATAAAAAAAGCTGCTCCTGCAGATTCATTTGCGAACCTTGCGGGAAGCAGCTTCTTTTCATTTTGTAGCCTTATGCCCTATGAGGGCTAGTGTAATCGATTATTTATGCGTTAGCCTCTGCTTCGTCCAACGGAACGGAAGATCAAGCTTACGATAACAACCAGCACAATCGCACCAATTAATGCAGGTACAATGTAGAACGATCCGATTTCAGGACCCCAGTCGCCCAGAATCAAGCCACCCAACCATCCACCGATAAAACCAGCGATGATGTTACCAATCACGCCACCCGGAACATCACGACCTGCGATAATGCCTGCCAACCAACCAATAATACCTCCAACAATCAATGCCCATAACCAACTCATTTCACTTCACCTCGTTTAAGTTTTTTATCGTTGTGTTCTATTATTAACCACTCGAACTCCTTTTGATTACACCGAGCACAAATGGTTAATATTACCTAATGAACAGAACAATGACTTAGGAGCTTGATACCATCCTACGTGCCTACCTCCCTATTTATAACCCTTGAGTGAAAAGTGTGTATAAAATACAGTTATTCTTGTATTCCTGCTTTTTTTGTGCCATCCTCACATTATGGCTTCATTGAAGCCACTTCATGCATACGTTGCAAAAATAACAGATGATAAGGAGTGACCTCAACTGGAGTGTCGTGTCGGATGTGCCGCGTGCTGTATTGCTATTACGATTTCATCCCCAATTCCCGGCATGCCTGATGGAAAACCGGCTGGTGTCTCTTGCCCTCAACTCACTAAGGATTACCGCTGCCGATTGTTTGGCAAGCCTGAGCGTCCAGCAGTATGCAGTGGATTTCATGCTGATAAAGATACGTGCGGAAGCACCAACGAAGAAGCATTTGAGCTGCTAAGAGAGCTGGAAGAATCTACTTTGCCGAGTAAAGCTTGAGTAGATATTCGTTCTGTATGAGGAGGACTTTTTTTACTATGAATATCATTGAAAAAAGAATTGCCGAGTTGAAGCAGTATCAACCGGATCTGACCGCCCGAAGGATATCGATCTGTTCTGGAACAAAACGCTGGAAGAAGTCCAAGCCAAACCCGTGCGTGCGTTCAAAACACCCGTGCGTGCCCCGTTCCCGGTTCATTTGGAGCAGGTGCTACATACATTGAGTTATTTTGACGTCATGAATCTTGCTCATCGCATTCGCATTCCTGTCATGGTATCAGTGGGATTTAAAGATACTGTGTGCATGTCAGAGACGGTTTTTGCAAGCTTATAATCGCATTGAATCGCCTAAAACGATTGAAGTTTATCCATTTACGGGATATTGGGTGCAAGGCTATCAAAGACGTAAAACTGCTGAATTTTTGGTGAAGGCGTTCAATTAAATTAGTTCCCGGTGCACAAAAAAAGAACACCACGCGTCAAACTGCGCAATGCTCTCTCTTCTCTGCTGCACCGGAGCTAGAGTCCCGCTTACGGAGCTTAAGGTGCAGATCCTCGAATCTCACTCGACGTATACTAAAATATTACGATGCGGCTCGCTGTTCTGCTGCCAAATCCCCTGTCCATTTTCTCACCCAAACCCAATCCATAATGATCAGGCCAAAAGGAATGAAGGACGCAAATATAATGAATAAAGGTCGCCGGAAGGACCAATTCAGCGCTGTTTTGCCATAGATTAAAGCGACAAGGAGCAGCAGAAAGCTGATCCGGTATATGTTACCGATCACCATGACCGTCTGGGTCATACCCGCAGCTTGCAGCGGCTGATGGGTGAATAATATCACCAAATAGGCTATACCTTGAATCCAGAGCATGAGCCGGACACGCCCCAAAGGTGTTCTTAACACACGCTCGTTCCCCTTTCCAAAAGCAAGGATGTTCTCTCACCCTACACTTCCTTCATTATAACGAAAAGATTTCTAAACTCCAACCCATTATCCTATCCGTACACGGAGTTTGATCATGAACCACTGCGTCAGTCCGCATCATGGCGCGTTGTCGGTACACCCGATCAGTGTAAGGAGCAATTGCTACGCTTGGCTGAGCAGTATCGTACCGATGAGCTGCTGGTTGTTTTCTTCATTCATGACTTTGATAAGCGCGTTCAGTCCTATCGTCTGCTTGCCAAAGCTTTTGATTTGGCTTAAACATGGTTCGACCTGGAGCTGCTAAGTTTGAAAAAAACACCACCCCCCTACCTGTAATGGCAAAAAGCGGGGGTTCTCTGTTGAGGAACGGTCCATTAGGACCAAACCCTCTGTGCTATGGAAGTAGTTCAAGCACCACGAAAGTTGAATATCATATGGTACTTTAGTAGTATATAGTCTGGAACTAAAGGTACCCATTCCCCCTCCTAAAGTTTCAGTACCCATACACTAAAGGCGCATATTATATACTCCAAATCTTGAAAAGTCTGGACCCAAAAGTCCCATGTTTTTTACTCATTCCGGGCATGATCCATGTTGTGCCTTAAGGCTCTATACCCCATACCAGCTTGCCCTGTTGATAAACGGTTGCACGATCCCAGTTTGCGAAGGCAGTTTGATTAGCACCATACAAATAATCGTTGGTTTCATCAAAATTGCTCCAATTCGCAGCATGGATGCGGGGTTGCATTTCCCCGCTTTCCCCGCCGGGCTGAATAGTACCTGCTCCATCAGTAAATGAAATTTCCACATATTTATCAGCCTTGGCCTTCGGCTCTGGCAACGTTACAAAAGTCGCCTTTACCTTTTCATTTCCAACCTTGGCCCAGTCAACAAAAAATCGGCGTTACCCGAAGTATCGCTTGTTCCCCATTCGGTAGCAAATATGCCCACGCCTGGTTCAGCACATAATCGACGCGATCCCGCAGGTATTGTCCGTGCGTACCAGCATAGAAATGCACGGTATACAGCGTATTTTTGTCTGGAAGTGGTTTATCTGCTGCATTGTGTACATCCTGGCTCCACGTGCCTGTACCCGCAATAATATTGTCCGGGTCTTTGGCCCGAATGACCTGAGATATCCCAACTTATAAAGACGAATTTGGTTGTTCCAGTTCACATTCCCGTTCGGTTCGTTGGCAAGCTCGTAGATTACGTTCGGCAAATTCCCGTACTGAGTTGCAAATTCATCAAAGAAAGCCTTGGCTTCATTTTTATGAATGTTCGGATCACCATCCGAAAGAATGTGCCAGTCAATAATAACGTACAGGCTGCCCATTTCAGTTGAATCCGTTCGATAACGTCAACAGCAATACCGCAGTAACATCACTGCAACTCTTTTTGCGATCCCTGGCAGGACCCATTGCCCATTCATCATTTACACAGTCCTTCTTTTTTATAAAGTGGATAAGCTTATTAGTACGGCGCTCTCCGCTTTTCCGCTCCCCGCCCTTATACAACAAGAGAGTCAGGTCCAACATTTGATATCACCTACCTGTATATGGATTTTAATACTATTTTAGTTAGTTATGTGTTATATTTTGACTTTATGATGGAAAATGAACAGGAAGTCACGATTTCGGGATGTTTTCCATTATGTTTGCTATTGTGGCGGGCAGGAGGGGCAAAAGACTCATCTGCAGGCTGGAAAATTCTCCATCATGCTAAAAAAAGACTGCTTCCCGACGCCCTTCGGCCCGGTATAGCAGTCTTATACATGATCATGTATGTGAATCGGATCGTGTTAAAAATATCGTATTAACGTATGATCTACCTATTACCCCTGAGCGGCTGCCTGAGGTTCTTTGGTCATCTGATCTTCCTTCGTATCGCCGCCATCCGTCACTTGACCCGTCAGTATAGTCTCAGATGAGTTGCCCATTACCTTGTCGATCAGTTGCAGCCAAGGCTCTTCACTTCCCCCACAGCTCTCAATATCACCGAGCAGGGAATCCAGCGTGGTTCCTTCTTCTGGCAAATCAATAACTAAACTGTCTTCGTCTACCTGGATGGTGCAGCAGGTTTTCATTGTAAATCCCTCGCTTAATTCTTATTTGAGCATGCATACGCAGGCTCAGATGGGATGAATTCCCATGGATTCCGGGATAAGTGCCTTTGAATCCGTTTGAAATTATAAACCTATTACTCATCAATTGCAATGAACAAACCTTGAATTTTTTCAGAATTAGCGAGGGATTACATAAAATTTTCAATAAAAGCTAGATGCGAGTAACGATTTGATCCACCAAGCCATATGCTACCGCTTCCTCAGCCGTAAGGAAGTGATCTCTGTCGGTATCTTTTTCCACACGCTCCAGCGGTTGCCCAGTATGATCTGCCAAAATACGGTTCAACTGTTTCCGGCTCTTAATCAGACGCTCGGCGTAAATCAGCATATCCGAAGCTTGGCCCTTGGCTCCGCCCATCGGCTGGTGAATCATCATTTCACTGTTGGGCAGCGCCATCCGCTTGCCCTTTGTGCCTCCGGTCAGCAAAATCGTACCAAAGCTCGCCGCCATGCCTGTGCATAGGGTAGATATATCATTTTTCACAAATTGCATCGTATCATAAATAGCAAACCCCGCGACCCGCCCGGACTGTTAATATACATCTGTATGTCCTTCTCGGAGTCCTCGGCGGTAAGATGCAGCAGTTGCGCTACAATGATATTTGCCATATGATCCTCAATCTCGCCCGACACCATAATGATACGATCCTTTAATAGCCGGGAATAAATATCATAGCTTCGCTCTCCGCGGCTCGTTTGCTCAATTACATAAGGAATGGTGCTCATTTGTCAAAACTCCCCTCTTGTTAAGCGACCATCCTGGCCTGCATGCCATGAGAAGGATTAGAGTTTATTTGAGCGCCGGAAGAATAAAAGCTCTGATACAGCACAGATCCAGCCATCGCTATTGGCTCAGCCATATCGTTCAAGCCAAGCGCAATCCAGCGCTGTGCATCTCCTGCACGAAAGGCCGCCAAATAAGCCTTAAGCCATTCCCTCTCCTCTTCATGCTCAGGTAAGGTTACAGACTCCAGCCCATTTCCCTCTTTGTGCTTCTGGGCAAGCAAAGCGCGAGCACGGCTTAAGGCCGATTTTACCGCGCCCTCCGTCGTATCCAGCATCTCTGCCGTTTCCGACGCCGTATAGCCCCATACATCCCGCAGCACCAAGATGGTCCGCTGCCATGGTGATACATGTGCCATTAAATATCGAAGCGCCAGTTCCAGCTCTGGGTTGTAATTTTCTTCATAACACGGTGAAGGCTCATCATACTTTCCGGTAAAGTTTACTTCACCACACGCAGACAGGCGCTTTTGAGCATTTTGCCTGCGAATATCATCAATCCATCGATTCCGCGCGGAACGGATTAAATAAGCCTCGCCATTTTCCAGCTCATGCAGTTTTTTCTCAGATTGCAGCATATGCAGGAAAGTCGCCTGCGCCAAATCCTCGGCATCCCATATCGAGCCTGTCAACGAAAGACAGTAGCGGTACAACGCAGGAAGTACTTTTTGGAATGGTTCATTCCCCGTAGAATGGGAAGATTCATTTTTCATCCGTTCGGATATCACAAAGGCCATATTGGGGGCCCCCCCTTTGTTCAGTCCATTTGAGTTTGAGTGTTTCATTGAGGTAGACGGAATTGTAAATCAAAAGGATACGGTCGTTTAATGGTTTTATTGTAACAAGTAAAATAAACAAAAAACAGCTGAAGCCTAGAACAGCATCAATCTTTAAATTGTGGATAGAGGCGCTTTAATTTAATGCGAGCATCATCGGTCGAAAATTGCCAATCCACACCCTTTTGGCTGTGGTTACGGGATTGCTCCCACGCCGTCAATTCATCCGACAATTCCGTCATCGAAGGAATACGACGGCCTAAACATTGACGGGCCATAACGCTGAGTTCAATCTCTGCAATTTTGAGCCAACTTCCATGCTTTGGGGTGTAATGAATCTCCAATCGCTTGGCTATAGTTCCGAATCATTTCTTCCGTCATGGCTACTTTGCTGATATCCTTCCATACTTTCACCTCTCACGAAAACGTATGTCCAGATCGTTTAGGGCTAAAAGCGGATACCGTCTAAAGACGGTGGAGTTGGACATCGCATTTGGAAATTAAACCGTAACACCGATGGATTTTATGCGGCAAGATGGTATATCCTATGTGATGTCCTGTAAAGTTGCTCTCCTTGGCAACTTCGTCCATGTACGCATTAGCGGCTTTGGTGTTCTTAGTCAACCAAAAGTCGTTATACTTTGTTTTCATCTGAAACACCTTCCTTCTCGTGTCGTTATACCGCCACTGGGCGGCTGTGGAGTAGGGAAGGCGGCTAGCCCGAAACGTATCCTTACCTGTTCTATGTCAACCGGTCGTCACCAGATTGTTCGTTCACGATAACCATCGCGGCAAGTAGCCCATTCGTTGCGGACAATTTGCAGATAAGTCCTGACAATATGAATGGTCGATATATCCATCTTAGAAGGTGCGATGGCTAAGACAGCTTATCTATCGGTGCGGCGTATCCTACAGTTGCGAAGCATTTTCAAAAACCTGAGAGAAAGCGAACATAACAAAAAACAGGTCAATCATGGTGGTATCTGACCATAATCGACCTGTTCAATGTAACAGAATAGCGTTATTTAGGTTATAAAATTAAAGCATTTGATGTGCGTACAAACAAAATGATGAAATTTTTATACGGGTATTACATGGGTTAAGCATGTTACTGGTTGAATAAGTAATTCATTCGGCACTGCATAGTCTAAATCCTGTCTTAGTTCCCCAATCTTTTTATAACCTATCTATGTCAATAGGACTCATTGTTACAAAATTCTCATACCACCCGTTTAAGGGGATATGTGCTCCGTTTACTATATCTAGAGCGTTTATTCTAAGAACGAACATACCTCCTCTTTCGAAAATCTTGATTAATGGATCATATACACTTAAATACTTATAAGTATCTGGATGCTTTTCAGCATACTTAGCCAGATGTAAATAATATTGAATAATATTTTTTATATATAGGTTTTCTCCTAAAAATTTCACAACTTCCGAGTTGCAATAATCTGAAATATCCACTTCTTCAGCGTCGCCTAGTAATTTTGCTATATCTGCAACCAGAGGTTTTATCGGTCTAATCCCCTCCTCTTTAAAAAAGTGAGCCAATCTTCGCAAGAATTCACAAGCAAAATCAGCTTCTGCTTCTGATACACTGCTACCTACCAAATCCCAATTTACACTATTAATCCTTACAATTGCTTTACTCAAATACACGTTCTCACCTCAAATTTAATAATTAATATCATCGTCCACATGTTTAATATAATCTGAGCCAGAGTCATAGCCTGGGAATGGGTCTGTCGGATTTGGATCTGTGATATCTGCTTTATCGTGTGCATTTTTTGAAGGATCGGGATCAAACCTTTTTGTGTTTTCATTCCATGTAGATTGATCTCTTAAAGGCATCCCTCCATCCATAAACTCCTTTTCTTTAATCTCATGATTTGCTAGTTTCCTAAACCACTCTTTTTCCTTATCTATTAGTTCGCCCTTCTTAGCCTTCTGCCATGCGTATGCAATCTCTGCATCAGCTTGAAAATATAATTCTTCATATGGTTTACCACCTACAGATAACTGTTTTCTGTCTAGGAACAGATGTTTTTTCATTTTTAATATCTGTTCTTCTGTTAATCCTGTATTCTTTGCTACCGTTCCAATATCCTCAATGCCTGATTTTCTAATTTCAATATATTTTCTCTCAAGATGCTTGAAATCCATCTTCTGGTACGATGATGTGCTTTTTCATTTCAACGGGATCTGTTATAAAGTCATGCTTACCCGTCCCCTCAGTGGCTGGCGGTTTCTCAGGTAGTTTCCCATTATTCGGGAGTTTGGTTTCACTCGTCCCCTTAGTTTCGAGCGGCATCTCTCCTTTGGTTTACTCACTTTGAGAGGTGTAAGTTTAATACTTGCACTGGATGGCTTGGCAGTTATATTAATCTTCCCTTTGGGAATAGTTCCCGTCTGATTAATTTTGGGAGGAGTAACCTTATACTTACCTGTTCCGCCTGTGCTCAGACGAAGTTTAACTCTAGCTGGTTTGGTAGT
>NZ_JBSHGA010000001.1:633008-856752 GCF_053617595.1 Paenibacillus sp. NPDC055715 | reverse complement strand
TTTTCCACTGATCATCTTGGATTTCGTATCGTCTCTTCATACTTCTTAATTTACCACGATTTAACTTTGTTTTGTAGTTTGAATACACGCCCTAGCCTTTAACCACAACATGAGATGTATTGAAATAGAAATATTTGTATTCCCTACTGAACCAGTGTGGCACTTTAACCACAACATGAGATGTATTGAAATTTTGCTGCTGTAGCGGCCCATGTGACCGCATATGCACTTTAACCACAACATGAGATGTATTGAAATTCCTGGTTGTCGCCTTCGGCAAATAACTGCAAATTCCTTTAACCACAACATGAGATGTATTGAAATGGCAGCGAATCCTTATCGTCGTCGCGTAGCGTGTCCCTTTAACCACAACATGAGATGTATTGAAATTCTGTCGGAGAAAAGCTATCTCTGGCAGACGACCATCTTTAACCACAACATGAGATGTATTGAAATGGGTATATGTGTGGGTGATCCAATGGAAATATTCATCCTTTAACCACAACATGAGATGTATTGAAATTGATCGAATTCCTTTTCGATTACCTCGTATCCATCCCCTTTAACCACAACATGAGATGTATTGAAATTAAGAATATTGTGAGGGACACCCCATGATAAGAGCCCTTTAACCACAACATGAGATGTATTGAAATCTATTACGGGCTGGCGCTACTCTGACTCCTGAATTCTTTAACCACAACATGAGATGTATTGAAATGGTGTTACGTGTGATTGATAGATATCAAGTATGTTACTTTAACCACAACATGAGATGTATTGAAATGCGTTTTTCGTGAAAGTAGGCACCGAATATTGATCTCTTTAACCACAACATGAGATGTATTGAAATTGAAATTTCTCCATAGCTGATTAAGCACCACTGGCTCTTTAACCACAACATGAGATGTATTGAAATTGCAACGATGCAGTATTACTATCAATTTTTTGTAAACTTTAACCACAACATGAGATGTATTGAAATACGTACCCCTCTTTCGTCTGCGGAAAATCCATAGGCCTTTAACCACAACATGAGATGTATTGAAATCGGACACAAGCGAGAGGAACGCCTGTCCGACTGCACCCTTTAACCACAACATGAGATGTATTGAAATTCGGAAAATTTGCGAATAGCTTGGCCCCTGAAAGCATCTTTAACCACAACATGAGATGTATTGAAATAAATTGGATTGCGCTTCGTCGAACACGATAATGCTTCTTTAACCACAACATGAGATGTATTGAAATTGTGTCTATAGTAAGTAGCTTTTGGAACAGAAATTTCTTTAACCACAACATGAGATGTATTGAAATATTTATAAGTTTCCCCACATTCGTCCGTATCTGGCTCCTTTAACCACAACATGAGATGTATTGAAATTTCTTGTTAGTTGTTAGCTGTTTGTTAGCTGTCTGTCTTTAATCACAACATGAGATGTATTGAAATTGCTTACGATCTGACCATTGCCGTTACTGGCATCGGCTTTAACCACAACATGAGATGTATTGAAATTTGGCGATGTAAAAATAGGCGACCGCATCCCTAAAACTTTAACCACAACATGAGATGTATTGAAATATGTAGGAGGGAACAGCCCTCCATAAGGGGGATACACTTTAACCACAACATGAGATGTATTGAAATCAAAAGCATTTGTTTTCTTGATTTCGCAAGAGCAGCCTTTAACCACAACATGAGATGTATTGAAATCAATGATAGCGTGGCTGCTGATACAGGTTTTTTACACTTTAACCACAACATGAGATGTATTGAAATCTGTCTATGAAGCTGGAAATATATTTGAGGAATACGTCTTTAACCACAACATGAGATGTATTGAAATAATTAACAGGCGCAGACGATTCCGTTTCCTTTGTTACTTTAACCACAACATGAGATGTATTGAAATGGGGTGAAGAGATACCGTCTATCGTAGCTTTGTCGACTTTAACCACAACATGAGATGTATTGAAATCTGGCTATACGGCTGAACCCTCGGGAAAGGTCAATACCTTTAACCACAACATGAGATGTATTGAAATAGTGATCCTGTAATCGCTGCGGTGATGGTAGCCAACTTTAACCACAACATGAGATGTATTGAAATAGAGCCGGAAACGCGGCAAGGTTGGGATAAAGATGCTTTAACCACAACATGAGAAGTATTGAAATTTGAGTAAGGATCGTCGGCTGGATTGGTTTACCTTTAACCACAACATGAATGTACTAAGTCCTAAGTAGCGGAGCGGGCAGAGTTGTTCTGGAGAAGCGTAAGCGGTTGCCTTTATCCCCGGATTTTAACCCTTGACGGGTTTATACAATCCAGAAAATCGGGGGATAACAGCAATCGGAAGAACAATCTGTACGTGTAGCGGTCTAAGTACCTTCGAACTTGATTTAAAAGTAAAATTATAATGAAAAAAATATTTACAAATCATGGAGTGAGGTCTATACTCTATATATCAAGTCAGGAGGTGAACATATTGTATTTCGAAATTCAGATAACAACGTTAATTAAACAATCATCTCACCATCTGGAGATACCCGAGCGTATCGGAGCATGGATTGGTAGGGCGGGATTGAAGGACGAAATGCTGAAGCAGACGCACTACGACAAGGACTACAAGCACTATACATTTGGATCGCCTTTTCCGCGTGAAAAAGAGGGGATATACAAGCAAGGTCGTGTATACGTCATTACGATTCGTAGTTCCATAGAGCTTACGTTACGTCGAATATCCGCAGCTTTGCATGCCTTGCAGGAGGATGAATATTTCCAGTTTATCACCGCCTCCCCTGTGCAGTCCAAGAAGCTGGCCCATATTATCGAGCTTACCACCGTTACTCCTGCAATTGTTACGATTGAAGGCAAACCGTGGGTGCCGGGTCTGAGTGTGGAGCTTTTACTGCAACGGATTCATGCTAATGCGGAGAAAAAATACAATCATCTATACCCGGATCAGCCTATTCGGTTGGAACAACCTTTCATCGAAGGGATTCAGGTGTTGAACCATAAACCGATTGCCTTGGCCTACAAAGGACGTAAGCTATTAGGTAATAAGTTGCGGCTGCTTATCAGAGAAGATGAATATTCTCAGAAGCTGGCGAATGTAGTATTAGGTTCAGGAGCGGCAGAAAAGAATAGCATCCTTGGGGCAGGCTTTTGCATCGCCAAAGGACTGGAATAACGTGGAGAGGAGGCGCGAGGTATGCTGAAGGATTTGACGAACAGCTATCTATTGGCGAAGAATGATTTTCCCAACATTACATTTCTAAGACATCGACCCAAGGAAGGGCTATATATCCGTTTGCGGCTGGATCAAAGCTGGGATGAACAGGTCAGCCAGTTTGATAGCGAGCATATGATTATTACCAAAGAAGAACCTGATCCAGCACATAATAAGCTTTTTGAATGGTTCCAGCAAAAAGATTATGTGAGTTCTCTCATCTCTATGAACAAAGCCGTAGATCCCGGCAAACAGCTTCATTCCAATAACCCGTACACGCTATACGCAAAAAGGGATGTATTTTTAACCGAGGCACAGGCAGATGGAACCACCGCGATGAACACGCATATTGCCCGTTTTCTGGACAAGACTCAGGCATCTGAGGTGCAGAAAAAGTGGGATGAGCTGATAGGTACCAAGAAGACGAGCAGCAAGAAAGCGGGCAAGGAAAGCAGCAATGAGACTATTTTCACCAGTCCTACGCAGCAATTTTTCTCCGAAACGGATTATGCTCCGGCACTGGAATATCTCATAAGTGAGGCACGCCGGACACGTATTGCGCAGATTGAACAATGGTACGCTACCAACCTGTCGGCTTTCATCGAATATATCCGAACGATTCCTTTTAAGAATTATATTAAAATCTTTTTCACCTCAGAATCTACTTCACTTCACTCCATAACGAATCACCCGAATAACGAATCTTCCAGCTTTTATTCATGGGACGAAATGTATGGCTATGAATATTTGCTATATACCATCCCAAAAATCTTTAATAGTAATGACTATAACCAAATGGTAGACGGAGCTTTGACAGGTCTTCCCGGTTTTAATATGAGCATGAATAGCAAGAAACCGTATTTGGAGCATAAAACGATGCTTGTCGGTGCGCCTGTCCGTTTCTCTCTGGAGGAAGCGTTGCTGGTGAAGGAAGCGTCTGAATGGCTCCTTTCTCAGCCCAAGTTTCGAACGAACAAATTTGGCTATCATACGGATTTTAGTAAAAAGGCCGTAGACGTAGCAGAAGGCTATTTTTTTGTGTATGTAGATGGCAAGGATAACGAGGTACAAGATTTTGAGAATGTCCCTTTTTCCAAAAAAGTCCATGTAAATATCCGACTCAAGAATGTACTAGGGCTCATGACCAAAAATAAGTCTGGTGAAGAGTTTGTTAAGGATTACGGTTATCTGGAAAATGTAGAGCAACTGCAAAAAGAGATCAGCATACGTTTTTTCCGCAATCGGATGAACGGTGACTTTCTTCGTGATGAGCCGAAGGCGAGAGAAAAGGATTTTACGAGTGTGATGGTCGCGTTGTTTATGCAGAGCAAAAAGGGCTTCTATGACTGGATTTTCAAAGGAACGACCGCTACGATTCGCTCTCAATTTGCACGGGTGACGCTTCGACTCCTAGAGGAACAGCTACTACGGGTGGAGCCAGCAGGACAAGAGAAGTCGAGGTTGGATCTACGTGGATTAGCCGATGCGATGAATGTAAGACTTTCGCTAATGGCTTATTTGGAAGGAGAGGAATATACAGCTATGGGAAATCGTTTGATCGCAGTGTCTAATGGACTGAAAGATAAACTGGATACGTTGGAAAAACAGAAACCGAAGGAAAATGTGGATGGAGCAGGGCAAATGGAACAGACAGCCAATCCAGATCCAGTCTATGTAGAGACGGATGATGAGTTTTATTATTTGGCCGGGCAGCTTGCTTTTTACTTGAAAAGCCAGTCCGAAACTCAACAGAAAAAGGGGGATTTGCTAGGACCGTTTTTTATGGCCAAGCGCAGCGCACAGCTCAAGCGACGACTCGAAGAGGCATATCATTTGCACCGCCACAAAATACTGCTGCATTATACCAAATTAAATTGGGCTTTAGCGAATGTGAATGCCTATCAGCCTGACAAGGAATTCCTGCATGAAGATGCAAGGGAAATGTTCCTGGCGGGGTTATTTTCGGACAATTGGTTCTGGAAGAAAGGCGAGAGCGAGAAACCAAACAGCGAAGGGGAGAACGGACATGGCGAAAAAAACTAATCGTGTGGTGGGACTGATCGGGATTGTGAGCCGGATGGCGAACTGGAATGCGGACTTTAGCGGGCAGCCGAAGACGACCAGTACGGGCGATATTTTTGGTAGCGACAAGGCGTTAAAATATAGCATTAAGCGCTTATGGGCGGAGGAAGGACAGAAGGTACTGTATATCCGTTCGTACAAGGTCAGCAGTGCGAAGGATAAAAAGGCGGACAAGGCGAAGGATGGGGACAAAGGGAAAGAAGAGAAACTCCAGCCGCGAAATCTTGCAGAGCGTTATGAATATCTTTTCGGTGAAGAGGTATCCAAAAACTCACGTGAAGTGCTGAGTAAGCTGTTCCAGTGTGTGGATGTGATGAATTTTGGCGCGACCTTTGCGGTGAAGGATCAGAATATTGGTCTGGCTGGTCCGGTGCAGATTGGTCAGGGGTTTAATAAATATGAGTGGTCTAATCTGGAGGTACAGGATATTTTATCTCCGTTCCGTAACTCGAATGAAAAGAGCGAGGACAACGACGCCACCTCCATTGGTAAAAAGAGAACGGTGGATGAATCCCATTATGTATATCCGTTTTCCGTCAATCCAAAGCATTATGATAACTATCTGGAACTGCTGGCAGCCGAGGGCTTTGAAGGGTACACAGAGGAAGCATATCAGGCTTTCAAAACAGGAGCTTTGACCGGGGCTACTCTGCAAAATACCAACAGTAAGTCCGGTGCGGAAAATGCTTTCGCCCTATTCGTGGAATTTAAGGCGGGTAGCCCGGCGTATTTACCTAATTTGGACCCTTATGTGAAGGTAGATAAGGATGGAGAGCAGACGGTTTATGATCTGTCGGCCCTTGCACCGCTTTTGAAGGATGTAAACGAGGAGATTGAAACGGTAGAAGTATACGTTAATCCGTATGCATCGCGTGTGGAGCTGGATTTTCCGGGGCTGCGTACGTTTAACATCTTTACGCGCAGCGAGCTGCCTCAAGGCTAGCGGATGGCTACATCGGGGAAGGAGGAAGCGATGATGCGGGCGTTACGCTTTGAGTTGAGCGGAGAAACGGCTTTTTTTAAAAAGCCGGACGTTAACGTATATGCGTATTTTACATACAGCCATATTCATAAGGTTGCGTTATACGGCTTGCTGGGTGCGGTACTTGGACTGGGCGGCTATACGCAGCAGTATGAACGGAATGTGGCGTTGGGCGGGAAAGGCAAGCAGGATAGTCCTGCGATGCTGTATCCTGAATTTTACGAGGTGTTTCGTCATACATCGGTGAGCATCGTGCCACACGGGGACCGGGGATATTTTGCGAAGAAAATTCAGATATTCAACAATACCGTCGGTTATGCCAGCCAAGAAGAGGGCGGTGTGCTGAATGTACGAGAGCAGTGGTTGGAGCGTCCGCGCTGGACGATTTATGTGGCAGATGATGGGGGCGTAGATCGGGAGGTATTTGATCGGCTTGCAGATTATGTACAGCATTCCAAGGCCGAATATATTCCTTATCTCGGGAAAAACGATCATCCGGCTACGATATCCAAGGCTCGGTTGGTTGAGTTGGAGCCAGCGGATGAACCGGAATATATCGACTCCCTTCGGGCTGCACATGTCCCTGTGGATACGGGAGGATATCTGAAAGAGGGGCAAATGCAATCCTTCTTACAAGAGTATCTCCCCGTAGGGCTGAATGCAGCGAACAACGGTTATATACTGGAGCCGCTGGTATTTTCCAATCAGGAAATAGATGTAGATGAGTTAAAAGCTGAGGATCTACAAAAAATGTACCAGGATGTCGAGTATAACCGCACCTTGTATTTTATCTAAATAAGGGCAGTCGCTTTTATGGATGGAATCAATACCGGGTGTTCTCTAATGTAGAGATGGAGGGCACCTGGTTTTTTTATGTGGATTTATTTTGGTTATACGAAAAGAAGGGAGTAAGACATGCTTACACATGTATCCATACAGAATTGGCTGACAGAAGAAGCGAAGGGAATGTTAAAGGCACATACGGCCAAGGAAGGCAGTCTTCAACAGGATGAGATGCTGGAGGAACATAGCGATCTGGTTATGCACCATGCCGAGGTATTGATGAAAGATAACGGTGTGGAAGCGGCGGTATATAGGGCATTAGATCGCTTAAGTGTGGATGAAGAGCCGTTGGATGAATCGGTGCGCGAACTGATAATGTACTTTTTTAGACAAGCTATTTATTTGCATGATCTGGGCAAGGTGAACCCGGCCTTTCAGCGTATGAAAATGAAGAATACAGAAGTTAAACGGAACGCTGAGCTGGGAGACAGTAATCATTCTATGTTATCGGCGGTACTTTATTTACATATTCATTTACGCCATGTGCAGAAATGGCATGATACCACAGAGCTATATCCGAACCGTAAAAAGCACAAGCGCAAAGTGCTTGCGTTGCTACGTCATATGCTCTATTCGTTCGCGTATACGATTTCCCGCCACCACACACATCTGGGAAATATGGATCAAGATACTGGAGGGCAAATCAACGAATTTGAGTTGAAAATAAAAAATCAATATAGCCGAATCAAAGAGAATCCTGATTATATCCGCTATTACCGCGATCAGCAGGATCTATTACAGAATGATAACGTATTAGCGGACATCCGTATGGAAGGCAATAAACGTCAGAATAAAATACATAGTCCTTTTCCTTTCTATGTGTTGGTCAAGCTGCTATACTCCACGATGGTTGCATCGGATTTTCGGGCAACGTATCAATATATGGAGCAGCAGGCACCAGAGATGCATTATTTTGGTGAACACCTACCACTGAAACCGATGCTGGATGCCTACAGCCAGACGGAAATTGTGCAGGGGATTGAGTCCTATCGGCAAGGTCCTGACGCTTCCAGCTTGTCTGAGATGAATCAGCTACGGGTGGCGTTGTTTATCGAAACGGAAAAGCGGCTGTTGGAGAGACTGCAAGAGCCTGTTTTTTATCTCGAAGCTCCTACAGGTTCAGGAAAAACCAACATGTCTATTAATCTGGCATTGCATTTACTGAATAGTGGTTTGGGACTGAACAAGCTGATCTACGTGTTTCCATTCAACTCCCTGATCGAGCAGACAAGGCAGACACTGGATGGAATTTTCCAAAAGGAGAAGGAGAACGGATATCAGGTGGAGGTTATTAATGCCATCACACCGATGGTGACCACGGAAGAATTAGAAGCAGAAGCTTCTACGGAAGGGAAGGACAAGGAGCCGGACAATACGGATTACAAAAGAGTGCTGCTGGAGCGGCAATTGCTGCAATATCCGGTGACATTGACTTCTCACGTGAACTTTTTTAATTATCTGTTTGGCACAGGACGAGAGGTCAATCTAGCATTCGCTCATTTGTGTAATAGTGTCATTGTATTGGACGAAATTCAGAGTTACCGGAATGAGCTATGGAAGGAGATTATTCATTTTCTACGTTCTTTTGCGGATATTCTGAATATTAAAATCATTATCATGTCCGCTACATTGCCGAACCTGGATCTATTAATGGAACAGCAGGATTATGAAAAGCCCATTCAAACCTATTCACTGGTGCAGAATCGGGCGCGTTATTTTACACATTCGTTGTTTAGAGATCGTGTGAAGCTGGATTTTAATTTGCTGAAACGGGGCAAGATGCTGCCAGAACAAGTATTGGAGCATGTACTATCCGTAATAGAGCAGCGAAAGCGGGATGGACAAGGGAACAGGATACTGATCGAGTTTATTACCAAAACGACCGCACGCCAATTGTATAACATGTTGCTGGAGCAGGATTTAGGCTTTCACGTCTATGAGCTTACTGGGGATGATAGCTCCTCCTATCGTCAAGAGCTGTTAGAGAAATTGGGGAAGGACGCACAAGGGAGCTTTGAACTGAGTGATGTGATTGTCGTTGCAACACAGGTGATTGAGGCCGGGGTAGATATTGACATGGATGTGGGCTTTAAAGATATTTCTTTGCTGGATAGCGAGGAGCAATTTTTGGGACGGCTGAATCGTTCTTGTCTGCGTGACTATTGCCAGGCTTATTTCTTTGATTGTGACGAGGCGAGCGGGATATATAAAAACGACTTGCGTGTTACATTTGATCTCAAGGAAGAAGTGTATCAAAAAATGCTTGAAGATAAGGACTTTAGTGGATTTTATGAGCGTGTTATTCATGAAATCAATGAGTCTCGTGAAAAGCCAGATCAGCAGTATTGGGGCGAGTTTATCAAAAAGATACAAGAGCTTGAATTTCCAGATGTACAAAAGCATATGAACCTCATACCAGATCAAAGCGTGACGCTGTTCCTGAACTATACCTGTCTAATGAAAAACGCTCCCCCGCTTAACGGTCAAGACGTATGGGATGAGTTTGTTAGATTGTCAGACAAGCGGTTAGGAATGGACTATTCCGAAAGAATGATCCGCTTGTCAAAGGTACGCGCTCAAATGAATAACTTTACTTTTATTTATCCAGTTCCCCAAATGTGTATAAAATGGGGAAAGGTAAAGCCGGGGATATATACCCGTTGTATAGGTACTTTGTATTTCGTGGAGCACGGTGAACAATATATGGAATGGGATGAACTAACTAAAACCAAAAAGTTTAATCGTGCCAAGTATACTGAGGATGAAAAGGGGCTTTTCCTATGAGAATTACCGGAACGATGGTGAACTATTATGTACACTGCCGTAGACAATGCTGGTTATTTGCCAATGGAATGGGTTTTGAAGACGATAGCGAGGACGTGCGGATCGGCAAGGTCATGCATGAGCTGCAGAGTGAAGGGAAGAAAAACCGCGAAGTCGCTATTGAGGGTATCAAAGTGGACAAGTTGACCCGTGATTATGTGACCGAGATTAAAAAGTCTGACGCCGACGTTGAAGCTACTACATGGCAGACGCTGTACTATATGTATGTACTTAAACAAAAAGGAATGGAGCGCAAGGGTAAAATTCAGTTTAACGAGCGTAACAAGCAGGCTAGTAAAACCATAGAACTGGAGCTGGATGAAGCAACCGAACAGGCCATGACCCGGTTGCTTCATGAATTAGAGCAATACTTGGGGCAAGAGCAGCCTGACCCGGCGGTACGAGAGAAAAAATGCACTCGCTGCGCATACCTTGCGTACTGTTTTTTATAAGAAAGGAGAACAAATATGTCCAAAACAGCATCATCCACCAGATATATACGCACGCCAGGCACTTTGGGTCGGGAAGATAATTCGTTGACCTTTCGGAGTGAAAAAGGAATTATTCATCTGCCGATTCATGGATTGAAGGAACTTTATTTGTTGAATGAAATCTCGCTGAACAGCAAGCTCCTTTCTTTCCTGTCCATGGCGGGTATTACGGTTCATTTCTTCGATTACTACGGTCATTTCAGAGGTACTTTTTATCCGAAAGAGGCAAGAGTGAGCGGTAAGGTCAAGCTTTTGCAAGCTAAAGTTTGTCTGGAAAGAAGGATACCTATTGCTGCGGCTTTCATCGGTGCGATTGCAGCTAACATCCATGAAGTGCTGTATCATTATTACAAACACGGGAACAAAGAGATCAAGCCTTATTTGGATTGGCTAAAGAAGGACGTACCTCGCCTTTTGGGAAAAATGGAGGATATCCCAAGGCTGATGAGTGTGGAAGGAGAAATATGGAGACGGTTTTATGATACCTTCAAAACCTTTCTGCCCGAAGACTTCCAAATGAACAAACGAGTCAAACGCCCGCCGGATAACCCGTTAAATGCGTTGATTAGCTTTGGAAATACGATTTTATATACCAAAACGATTTCACAGATTTACCACACTCATTTGGATCAAAGTATCAGTTTTTTACATGAGCCGAGCGACCGTCGTTTCTCTCTCAGTCTTGATCTGTCCGAGCCGTTCAAGCCGTTATTGGTGTATCGTACTATTTTTGAGCTGGTGAACAACCGCCGAATACAGGTGAGTAAGCATTTTGAGAAGGATTATAATTACTGTATTCTGAACGGAAAAGGTCGGGACGTGTTCATTATGGCGCTAGAGGATCGGATGAACCAGGTATTTGATCACAGCACACTCAAACGGAAGGTCAGCTATGTATCTGCTATTAAATATGACGCTTATAAGTTGAAAAAGCATATCGTTGAAGGAACGCCCTTTGTCCCTTTCTTGGAAAAGGAGCAGAGATAGAGTTATGGCTAAAAATTATAACTATGTTATCTTGGTCTATGATATCGGAGAAAAGCGAGTGGGTAAGGTATTCAAAATATGCAAAAAGTATCTCGTCCATTTTCAAAAGTCAGTCTTTCGGGGTGAGATTACACCCGCCAATCTAATTCAATTACGGGCAGAGTTAAAAAAGGTGATTGATGAAGGAACAGATTTTGTGGCTGTGTTTAAGATGACAGGAGATTACGTCTTCGATGAGGAAATTATCGGTGTCCGTATGAACGATTCTGAGTCCTTATTGCTGTAATTTTCCCAACCGTCTTAAAAGAAGGACAGCATGTTAACCTTACAGCGCCAAGGGGTGGAGGGTATTTCCCTCATTATTTTCAACAAACCCTCTTCGGTTGGGAAAATTTTGTGAAACCCTTGCGGCTGTAGTAGAATAGGCATATATGCATTTGAAAAAACGTTGATTTTACTAGCCTTTAACCACAACATGAGATGTATTGAAATAAGTTATATTAAGGCTATATTACGCCGTCAAGGGCGGCTTTAACCACAACATGAGATGTATTGAAATTTTTTTGATTCGTCCGCATATGCGTTCGCATCCAACTTTAACCACAACATGAGATGTATTGAAATTATCCGCAGCAGTCTTTAGCCCATTGGCTTCTTGAACTTTAACCACAACATGAGATGTATTGAAATAGCGATATGGAAGCGAGAGCAGCGAAAAAGAATCCGCTTTAACCACAACATGAGATGTATTGAAATATGGATAGCCCTAGACCCCAAGGGTACAGCATACCTCTTTAACCACAACATGAGATGTATTGAAATCTCCTTTTACGTTTCTTCCTTGCAGTACAGCCGTACCTTTAACCACAACATGAGATGTATTGAAATTAAAATTTCGGTTAAATAGGTCAGTGAGTGGGACAACTTTAACCACAACATGAGATGTATTGAAATTAGATCCACAATGACCCGCTTAATTCCCAAAGCAACCTTTAACCACAACATGAGATGTATTGAAATATATACTGCCAATCACTATCAGGCAACGTTAGTTTCCTTTAACCACAACATGAGATGTATTGAAATCCGTCGAGTCTAACGGCTGTCTGCATTTTTTCGCCCCTTTAACCACAACATGAGATGTATTGAAATGGCTATTTGGCCTCATTACCAGCAGCAGGCGCCGCGCTTTAACCACAACATGAGATGTATTGAAATTCCATAATAAGGCTCACAGCCATTTCTACAGCCTCCTTTAACCACAACATGAGATGTATTGAAATTTTTTCGTTGATCCGCTTTAGACAGCGAAGAAAATCCCTTTAACCACAACATGAGATGTATTGAAATCGAGTTACCCTAGTATGAAAAATCCTTGACAAATAACTTTAACCACAACATGAGATGTATTGAAATAGGCAGGCAGGCGGCTACACCTTCGTTTCCTTGTCCCTTTAACCACAACATGAGATGTATTGAAATGGGGCAAGACCCTGAGAATCATGAGGTCATTTCCTCCTTTAACCACAACATGAGATGTATTGAAATATGTAGGTGTAGCTGGTTCCGGTGCAACCGTGACGACTTTAACCACAACATGAGATGTATTGAAATAAGACTTCGCTGATATCTCCAATGCTTTCGACGATCTCTTTAACCACAACATGAGATGTATTGAAATAGAAAAAGGGAAAGGACTACTTCAATCAAATTTACCCTTTAACCACAACATGAGATGTATTGAAATATCTCATACTCGAACACGTTGAACGCGGACGACAAGCTTTAACCACAACATGAGATGTATTGAAATTAGTTTGACGTAATTATACGAGGTCGGAACCCGCGCCTTTAACCACAACATGAGATGTATTGAAATGACACATATAAACGTTAATTTTTCCGTTAGTCACCTCTTTAACCACAACATGAGATGTATTGAAATCAAGAGGATTGATAGTAGGGAAGTTTATGCCTATGACTTTAACCACAACATGAGATGTATTGAAATACGCTAACCGTCCATTTCTGCGCCGGATGATCCAGCTTTAACCACAACATGAGATGTATTGAAATAACAAGAAGGACATTTCTGGCACGGGCAACTGCTTTCTTTAACCACAACATGAGATGTATTGAAATAGCGAAGGGGGCTGTAATATGGCGCTCATTAGCGAACTTTAACCACAACATGAGATGTATTGAAATAAAAAAACTTTTAAGATAAGTGACTGTATAACTCCACTTTAACCACAACATGAGATGTATTGAAATGGTTTGTGAGTGCTGTGGAGAGCAAGACCCAATCTACTTTAACCACAACATGAGATGTATTGAAATCCGATTTGGACGACGATACGGCCGGGGCTATTTCTGCTTTAACCACAACATGAGATGTATTGAAATTAGGTACCTTGATCCTTTTTACTTGAGTCTACCTATCTTTAACCACAACATGAGATGTATTGAAATAGGTTTCAGTTCAGCGCGATGGACAATTCGATCCAACCTTTAACCACAACATGAGATGTATTGAAATCAAGGGTATTGATATCGCCAATGGTGCCGCTAAAACCTTTAACCACAACATGAGATATATTGAAATCAAAAATAAGGGCAGGGGATAGCGAATGACAATATGCCTTTAACCACAACATGAGATGTATTGAAATTCGGAAGACGATTCCTCCCTTTCTTTAACCATTGGGTTAATCAACACTAAACTGAACAACTATTATGAGGGCGCTTTCCTGGTTTCTACAGGTGTGAGGTACCCGAGTGTACCTTGAATACGGTGATGGTTGAACCCGTGGACATAGTCGCGCAACTCGACATTAAGCTGTTCCTCTGATTAAAGGTAGCTTCAGCTACAGTATAATTGGAGACTAAACACTGCTTTTTCATCATACGACCGATTTTATGACGTGAAGTGTGAGCGTCTTTTTTCTTTAACTCCACTTTGGTTTTGCGTGTTCTGTAAAAGAACCTGAATTTTGACTCTACACCCTCTGTTTCTTAAATTCCGCTGTAAATGTACGTCTTGTTTTTGACATCGTAGATCCGCTCCCTCTCTGATCTGCTTATTCTACTAGCCCTTATATTTTCTGTTCAACCCAATGTAGTCGATCCACTATTTATAGGCAACGGCCAAATATAATGCTCTTCGTAGCCTCTTTAATCCTCGTTTAGCAGTCCGATTATTCGTTGCTGCGAACTTTCCTGAACTGTACTAGCCCAATCAAACTTTTTATCCTATTTTTCGCGCTGACAAAGAGGGAATTTCATGATAGAGAAGAATATATTTATGAAAAAATGTAAAGAGGTGGTTAGATGGATGCAAGGCAAATGTTTAAAGAAACGAAAAAAACGTTAACGGAGCTCATAGAACAAGCAACCTTGGTCGATTTCGACAAGTGTCAGGAAGGATATGCAAAAACTTTGAGCCTTTGGAAAGCGTTAAGAGATTATGAAAAGTGGACAGAATCCCTAGTTTTGAAAGCACCTGATCCGGGAAGTGAGCTTGCCCACATGGACACAGAAAATAAAGCGGTTCCAGAGCAAGCTCCAGCCAGGGAGATTCGTCCATCTTATGTTTTTGAGCGTAAACTCAAAGGAGGGTGCCTTTCTAAATTAAACCATGCACTTTTGACAGAAGAACTGGTCCGAAACCTGGACTTGAAAAATGGGGATCTGTTGTATGCAGAACCCAAAGAAGGCGCCTATGGATCGCAACCGATTTACTGGTACGAGGTAGCGGAGCGCCGTGAAAGGAAAATGTCCGTTCAAAGAGTCGGACTAGGCTTCTGTCCGGTTGAAGCGGTTGGTAATTTTTTAGTTGTTCGTAAAAGTTATGAGACGGGTGAGCTGATTCGGTTTTGTGAGGTTTCCATGGAATTGGTGCTCCAAGATAATGATATAAGGGAGTATTCGCTACGCGAAGGAGACCTGGTCGATATTGCTTATTGGGAGAATGCACCGGAGAGACCGCGGGTGGTGTATAAGCATCCCGTGCCGAAAGAAGCGGATATGGTTAAAACAGTTTCAAGAAAGCATAAGGATCGTATAGAAGAGAAAACGCGAGTTGCAGAGCCGGGCTTAACGTTGGAAGGAAAGGTAATTTTGGTAGTGGGGAATGATGCGGAGCCGGAAAAATGTCGGGAGTATTTCACCAGGCAGGGAGCCGAGATGCTTTGGGCGGATTCAAAATTTTCTGGCAATCGTCTGTCTGGACTTATCCGCAAGGCGGACGCGGTGGTTTATCTTCTCCGCATCACTGGTCATGGGGGGATGATATTAACTAAACGGTTGTGTAAAGAATATGAGGTGCCGTTTGTTCCTACGTGGTCTTTGGGAGCTTCATCCTTACTGGCCGTAGCAGAAGAAGCGGTATGCTAAAAGGAAAAGTAGTGTTCATCAAAGGATCGAGAAAATGGTTCGCGTGCCTCATTTCAAAAATACCATTGCTTGATCTACTAGGGCAGAACTACGGCGAGGCATTACAAGCCGATACGCACATGCAGTTTCATGATCGCATTCACCCGCTGATCGAGACGACCACCGGGATCAGCTAAGAGGATATTCCGGCTGGAATAACGGTTTCAAATCCTAATTTTACAACAACCTTTTAAGTTGGGATATACGGCTTGGTGACACGCCAAGCCATTTTGCATATTTACTTTGGTTGACATGGGGATGTTCGCGTATGAGACTTCTTAGTTTTTTCAATTGTTGTAAATCGAGTATACATTGCCTACATAAAAGTGAATCCCTGAAATAGGTTAAGTCCTCAGTTAAATTACACAAGTTACAAGAAAATCCCTCTCCTTCAAATGAGAATTATAGAAACCCACTTTAAGTACACCTGAAGTATGTAATTTGTTCCGAAATATGGCACTATCGTAAATTACAAATATTTCATTATATTATAAGATAGGAAGTCGTTCTATATCCATTAACCAGTTAGATCGTGTTACTATGGGAATGGGTTTACCTTCAGCCCATTTTTAAGCCGTTGTGTGGAGCTTAAACGATTGGATTGCTTAGAGCGAGTTGTAGGTATGCTGCTAGATCATCCATCGGCCTATATTACTTCACTCTTTGATGGATCGGCTACACTTGGTTGAACAGAAGATATAAGGGCTAGTAGAATAAGCAGATCAGAAGAAGAAGCGGATCTACGATGTCAAAACCAAGACGTACATTTACGGCGTAATTTAGGAAACAGAGGGTGCAGAGTCAAAATTCAGGTTCCCGAAGCTACTAAAGTAGATTTTTTTCTCTATCCCCATTAATAAGATGTGATCAAATCACTGGAAATTCACCACCTTCCTATATTATACTGAAAGAGTTTATAATCCGATATCTGGAATATGGTGTTATGATAATCGGGACATGTCTTATACGAAAGATTAGCATGATCGAAACATGAGCTACGGCACAGGACCGTCATAAAGGAGAGCAACGATGTTTGTCATACGGGGAACACAAAAACTGTTGAAGGAATGGGATACCGAACCACTTCAAGTTGATATTTATCCGCCTTTGAATAGTTGGCATGCCAACTTGTTTTTGCTTAATCGGAGAAAAAATATTGTGTTTATGCATGATGCATCCCACTTGAGTGTTACACTGTTCGGAATCAAAAAGGCGCAGTACAAAAACCTGCCCACTCTTTTCGTCCAAGCCTTGAAGGAACTTATGATCAGTGAGGGTTTTGATGAGAAAATTGTAGAGGCGTACACACAGGAAGGCGAGCAGATGCTGGCTACTACGACGAACAGCCATAGCGTGATGGGAATCTTGGATGAGATTATTTTTGTCATGAAGGAACTGGATATGGAGCATGGAAGCGATTTGGAAAAAAACCAGTGGAACAACCGGATTGTGTTCAAAACGGTTCAATACCAGTATCCGGTCGATGCTTTTGAAGAAGCTTTGGAAAAGCATTATAAACTAGAGAATGTTTAAGATAATTTATTATTTTTTGATAATAGGCTCCATTTATTCCCTCTATACTATATAATCTAATGTAGTTCTAAACGTTAAACAGAAGTGCCCAAAGAGTATCCACCAAAGTCCATCTGGGCGGGGGATGCTCTTTTTTTTACAACTCAATATGATAACAACATTTGCGATGAAATGAATCATAGCGCAAAAAGCGGCATACTTTGGTAAAATAAAACGATACAGTATTTTACACCATCGGTCAGACTTAAAAACAGGGGGTACATAACGAATTATGAAACCGATTATTGAGATAGCCAAAGAGGCAGGAATTGAAGAAGAGCATCTGGAGACGTATGGAAAATATAAAGCGAAGCTGAATCCGTCCCTGTGGGAGCAGGTGAAGGATCGTCCGAACGGAAAGCTGGTGCTGGTCACGGCAATGAATCCGACTCCGGTGGGAGAAGGAAAAACGCTAACGACCATCGGGCTGTCGCAGGCGCTGAATGCGCTGGGACACAAGACTGTAGCTGCACTGCGGGAGCCGTCACTCGGCCCCTGCTTTGGCATGAAAGGGGGAGCAACCGGGGGAGGGCAAGCCCAGATTGTTCCGGCCGAAGATATTAATCTGCATTTTACAGGCGATATTCACGCGATTTCGGCGGCGCATAATTTGCTGGCAGCGATGATTGATAATCATTTGTTTCATGGCAATGCTTTGTGCTTGAAGCCGGAACGAATCATGTGGAAACGGGCTGTAGATATGAATGACCGGAGTTTGCGAAGTATAGTAACCGGATTGGGAACAGACAATGGAGCTGTGAGAGAAAGCGGCTTTCTGATTACCTCGGCCTCGGAAGTGATGGCGGTATTGTGCCTGAGTGAAGATATCGTTGATCTTAAAGTACGCTTGGGCCGGATGGTCATCGGATATAATGAAGCGGGCGAAACGGTGACGGCCGAGGATTTGCAAGCAGTGGAAGGTATGGCTGTGCTGCTTCGGGATGCGTTAAAGCCGAATCTGGTGCAAACGCTGGAGGGAACACCCGTCATTGTGCATGGTGGTCCTTTTGCCAATATTGCGCACGGATGCAGCAGTCTGATCGGTACGAAGCTGGCTCTAAAGCTGGGAGAGGTGGTTGTGACGGAGGCCGGGTTCGGGGCTGAGCTGGGGGCAGAAAAGTTTTTTGATATCAAATGCCGTCAGTCCGGTTTGCAGCCGGATGTGGCTGTGTTGGTCGTAACTGCCAAAGCGTTGAAATATAACGGTGGTGTAGATAAAAATGAGCTGGACGCGGAAAATCTGGAGCCATTACAGCTTGGATTAGCCAATATGAATCGGCATGTACGGAATTTGCAAAAATTCGGCGTGCCTGTACTGGTAGCGATCAACCATTTTGTAACGGACAGCGAAGCCGAATTGGAACTGATTTTCGTGGAATGCCGCAAGCTGGGTGTATCCGCAGAGCTATCTCAGGTGTGGGCACAGGGAAGCCAAGGGGGAGAAAAATTGGCCCAAAGCCTGCTGAATCTGCTAGAAGAGGGTAAAGCCCATTTTGCACCATTATATGATCATGCGCTTGATTTGCAAGCGAAAATTAGTGTCATTGCGAAGGAGCTTTATGGCGCGGCAGAGGTAGTATATACTCCTGCGGCTAAACGGGCATTGTCCGGTATGGAGCAGCTTGGGTTTGGACAACTGCCTGTATGCATGGCCAAAACGCCGTATTCTTTTTCAGATCAGCCGTCTCTGCTAGGCGCACCGGAGGGCTTTACGATCCACGTGTCCAGAGTGTCATTGTCCGCAGGAGCAGGCTTTGTGGTCGTGGAAACGGGCAACGCAATGACCATGCCCGGTCTGCCTAAAATCCCGGCAGCCGAGCATATGTCGCTGGAGCCGGATGGGAGCATTCAGGGCTTGATGTAGTATAATAGATAGCTTGCCAAACGTTTTTCTACAGAAGCTAATAGATTTATTTGTGAAGCAGTTGTACAGGTCAGGAGCTTATAAGAAAGATGCTTTAATAGCTCATTATTAAATTTGTGATCCTGCACAGAAAAGGTTAGTCACGAAGAAGATCTAATCGTTAATAAAGTAATCGAGTTGATGGGGGAAATGCAATAGATACGTATAAGCTTGTCATGCCAGTCTGCATAAATCGAACAATTCCTTCATAGACATGTACTAATTCATTTAAAACATGTGCTGAAGGGGTTGATGATATGCGCCGGATTTCATGGATGCTTGCCATGGTCATGTGTGTAATGCTGCTGCTGGCGGGGTGCGGCAAGAAGAGCGCGGACGATGTGGTTAAAGATTTGAGTGATGTGGTGAGCGACCTGAACAGCTACCACGGTACAGCTTTGATGACGCTGCATACCGGCGACACGTCGCAGGAGTACAAGGTGGACATTTCCTACCGCAAACCTTCTTATTACCGAATTGCCATGACGAACGAGAAAAAGGACGTTACTCAGATCGTGTTACGCAATGATGAGGGTGTATTCGTATTGACGCCTAGTCTGAACAAGAGCTTCCGCTTCAAAAGCGATTGGCCGAACAACCAGGGCCAGGTGTATTTATATGAAACCCTGGTTCGCAGTATTATCGGTGATGCCTCACGTCAACTGGCTTCGGACGATAAATCCTATGTGTTCGATGTGGCGGCGAGCTACAACAGCCACGCGCTGGTAAGACAAAAAATATGGCTGTCCAAAAATAACTATGCACCAACGCAGGTACAGGTATCTGATGCGAACGCCAAGGTAGTTGTGGATCTGAAATTCAATCAATTTGCGTTTGATACGAAGTTCGATAAGGACTCTTTTGATATGGAGCGCAATATGGCTTCTGGAAAAACAGGCAAGGGAAGTGAAGGAGCGCCTGCAGCCGGAGCAGTGAATTCCAGTGGGCAGCTTGATTCTTTCGGTATGATTGATGGTATGACAGGTGTGACGTCCAGCGAACCCGGACAAGAGCAGGGAACAGCAGGAGAGAAGGTACAGCAGCCGTCAGGAGAAGCGTCGGTGGATGGAGCTACCACAGGCGATACGTCAAAACCGGATAGCGCGGACGCGACGGGCAGCACGGATACGAAGGCCAAGCCGGATACAGCGGGCAACACAGAGGCACAACAGCAAGCTCCGGGTGCGTCTGATGCAGCAACGGGGACATCGGCAGGCACGGATGCTGCTGAAGCTGTGATGGGTGAGTTCGGCTTGATTGAACCGTCCTATACGCCGGCCGGGGTACAGATCAAGGATACACCGGAGCTGGAGGATAATGGTACACATGCGGTGATGCTGCGGTATAGTGGAACGTATAACTATACGATTGTGGAGGCGCGTCCGAAAGATCGGGCGGTATCGCTGGCCGCAGGTGAACTGGTCGATATTGGAGGGAGCTTTGCCGTTCTGACGGGCAGCGAGCAGCAGACGATGACCTGGATGAATGACGGTATAGAGTTCCGAATTACCAGTGCTGACCTGCCTGTGAGCAAAATGATACAAATTGCCGCTTCTATACAGGATCAATCGGGTAAATAAAACTTTATAGACGGATGCAGACGGTTTAGAGTGTATTTTGCTCTGCTTCCGCCCGTATCCGTCTTTTGTTCATTCGAGGTCTAGGGGTGTGTGTACCTCTCGCTTGGGAGTCATGTTCTTTGTGGAGGATGCTGGTAAACGCCATCTGCCATTGACAGCCACGTTTCTGAACATTACCATTAACCTTTGGAAGTAAGGACTGCCACATTCCGCATGGTAAAAGGTTATGTTACAGGCTAACAATTGAAGAAGGTGACTGGATTTTGCAAGCACAATATAGATCGACCCGGGCCGAAATCAACCTGGATCACCTTGGCGCCAACTATGAGGCTTTTCGTAAGGCATTGCCAGCGGATAAGCTGTTGCTGGCTTGTGTCAAGGCTAACGCCTACGGACACGGTGCCGTGGAAATATCCAAGGAATTGGAACGCCTTGGTGCGGATTACTTGAGCGTCGCTTTTCTGGACGAAGCGCTGGAGCTTCGGCAGGCGGGGATCAGACTGCCTATCCTTGTACTCGGATATACCCTGCCCGAAGCTGTGCAGACGGCTTGGGAGCATGATATTACACTGACTGTGTTCGATGAAGAAGTGCTGGAGGGTATCCGTAGACTGGACCGCAAAGGAAGCGAACGCAAGCTGAAGGCGCACATCAAAATAGACAGCGGCATGGGACGACTAGGCCTGCTGCCTGGAGAAGAGGCGGTTGCCTTTGTTCGGCAGATTCACCGGTTGGAGCAAGTGCTGCTGGAAGGCATGTACACCCATTTTGCCCGCGCGGATGAACAAGACAAAAGCTATACACTGCAACAGTATAATCGGTTCCAGGGCGTGGCGGAAGCGCTAAGGGAACAAGGCATCACCATTCCCATTATACATACGGGCAACAGCGCGGCCACCATTGATACCCCTGCACTTTCCCCCAATATGGTGCGGATTGGCATCAGTATTTACGGCCTGTATCCATCTGATGAGGTTAACCGGCAAGCCATTGAGCTGCTGCCTGTATTGTCATTAAAGACGGCAGTGGTTTACACCAAGACGCTCCCTCCCGGCTGGGGGGTTAGCTACGGCACCCGGTACGTGACCACTGAGGAAGAACGAATTGGCACACTGCCGATTGGTTACGCGGATGGATACTCCCGCATGCTGAGTGGGAACATCGAAGTGTTGATACGCGGCCGCCGCGTCCCGGTGCTCGGCACCATTTGCATGGACCAGTGTATGGTATCCTTACAATCTTTCGCAGAGGATGCGGAAGAAATTCAAATCGGCGAAGAGGTTGTTCTCATCGGCCAGCAGTCCGGCGAAACGATTGCTGCGGATGAGCTGGCATCCAAGCTGGATACCATCCACTATGAGGTGATCTGCATGATCGCACACAGGGTACCGCGTGTATATACACGGGGAAATATTCCTGTCGTTCGAGTGAATTCGCTTCTTCCAACCCGCTGGGATTAATTTCATGACGCAAATGACCGGATAAAAGCAGGAGTTTTCGCAGAATGTCCCGAAATATGTACAAAGGAAAGAAAAGAGCGCTGTAACTGTCAAATCGACGCATCAGGCTCCGCTGACACTTGTATTTCGAGGATCAAGCGCCTATACGAAAACGAACTGCGTAGTTTATAATGGAATGCAGCATAGATGATATACGAATATCATATACATTCTCTTGTATTCCGTTTGAATAAATTACCGGGAATAACGTTATAATGGTACAATGGCGACAAGGTTTTGGGGGTGGAAGAGAAGTTGGCCAATTTGCAGAACACCAAAAGAATAATGATCAGTTTGCCGGATCATCTCTTGCAGGAAGTGGATGGGATCGTAGCCATGGAAAATTCCAACCGCAGTGAATTTATCAGGCAGGCCATGAAGCTGTATGTGGGCGAACGTAAGAAACGTTACATTCGTGAAGCCATGCAGCGTGGTTATATGGAGATGGCTAAAATTAACTTGACCATGGCCTCCGAAGCCTTTCATGCGGAGGAAGATGCAAACAGCACCTTGGGCCGTACAGTTAGCGGGGTGTAATCCATATTGATCGTAAAGCGCGGCGACGTTTTTTTTGCAGACCTTTCACCCGTAGTCGGTTCCGAGCAAGGTGGCGTCAGGCCTGTGCTGATCATTCAAAATGATATCGGCAACCGGTTCAGTCCCACCGTGATCGTGGCAGCCATCACCGCCCAGATTCAAAAGGCGAAGCTGCCCACACATGTGGAAATCGACGCGGCGACGCATGGCTTTGATCGTGATTCTGTCGTTCTTCTGGAGCAAATTCGGACGATCGACAAGCAAAGGCTTACCGACAAAATCACCCATTTGGATGAAGAAACCATGCGCAAAGTGAGCGATTCGCTACAAATCAGTCTTGGTTTGATTGATTTTTAGCATTTTGGAACGACGAGTGAAACGGGAAAAGGGCAGCGCGTGAGCGCTGTCCTTTTGCGTGTCCGATGAAAAACGCAGGCTGGGCCTGGCTTCATCGTTACGTGCTGGCGCTTTGATTCTTTTTTTGTGATAATGAAAGACATGATGAAAGACAAGAGTTGTAAGGAAGAAGGGATAGCTTTGTCTAACGAGGAAACGAAAACGGAAATCCGGCAGGAGCCGAACGAAGCAGAACGCCAGGAGCGGATTGTCAAACAAGTGGCGAGAGAGCTGTCGCTGGCACTCAAGCAAATCCGGACGACGATCAGTTTGCTGGATGAAGGGAATACGATTCCTTTTATCGCGCGATACCGTAAGGAAATGACAGGGGAACTGGATGAAAATCAGCTGCGTGAAATTGAGGATCGTGTGCTGTATTTACGTAATTTGGAGGACCGTAAGGTAGAGGTCATTCGCATTATTGATGAGCAGGGCAAGCTGACAGAAGACCTTCAGGCTGCCATCACTTCTGCGGTTAAGCTTCAGGAAGTGGAGGATCTGTACCGTCCATATCGGCAAAAGCGCAAAACCCGCGCGAGTGTGGCGAAGGAACGGGGGCTGGAGCCGCTGTCCATCTGGATCTGGAGTCAGCCGAAGCAGGGCGATGCTCTGAAAGAAGCTGAGTCCTATGTAAATGCAGAGCTGGGAGTTGAAAGCGCCGAAGCGGCTATTCAGGGAGCTTTGGACATTTTGGCGGAAAATATAGCGGACGACGCGGGTATTCGCCAGTGGGTACGCCGTTATACACTGGATCATGGCATGCTTACCTCCGAAGCGAAGGATGCAGAGCAAGAGTCTGTCTACGAGAATTACTACAGCTATCGTGAGCTGGCTAAGAAAATGCCGCCTCATCGCATTTTGGCAATTAATCGCGGAGAGCGTGAAGGCATTCTCAAGGTCGGGCTGGAGGTAGCGCCTGATTCAATTCACAATTACGTCGCAGGTCAAGTGATTAAAGGCTCATCCGTCGTGGAAGAGCTGCTGCGCAGCGTCATTGAGGATGCGTATAAAAGGCTCATCGCACCCTCTATTGAGCGTGAGGTGCGCGCTGAAATGACGGAGAAGGGCGAGCTGCAGGCCATCTCTATCTTTGCGGGCAATTTGCGTAGCCTGCTGTTACAGGCCCCAATCAAGGGCCGCCGTGTGCTCGGTGTCGATCCGGCGTATCGGACAGGCTGCAAGCTGGCGGTTGTAGATGATACAGGCAAGCTGCTGGAAGTGGCAGTGACGTATCCGACACCACCGAACAACAAGAAGCGTGAGGCTGCCGAGAAATTCAAGCAGCTCATTGCCCAATATAGCATTGAGCTGATCGTCATCGGTAACGGAACGGCTTCGCGTGAAACAGAGCAATTCGTGGCTGAAGTCATCGCAGACATTGGTGACAGCAGCCTGGCGTACCTGATCGTCAATGAGGCAGGCGCGAGCGTTTACTCGGCCTCTAAGCTGGCGCAGGAGGAATTCCCGGATCTGGACGTGGCTGAGCGCAGCGCGGCATCCATTGCACGTCGTGTACAGGACCCGTTGGCTGAGTTGGTCAAGATTGAGCCGAAGGCCATTGGCGTAGGCCAGTACCAACATGATGTGTCACAGAAGCATCTGGATGAAAGCTTGAAGGATGTTGTAGAATCGGCAGTTAACCATGTCGGTGTGGATGTGAATACTGCTTCCTCGGCATTGCTGTCCTATGTAGCGGGCATTAACGCGACAATTGCCAAAAATATCGTGAAATACCGTGAGGAAAACGGCAAATTTAACAACCGTCGTCAGTTGCAAAAGGTACCGCGTCTTGGCGCGAAAACCTACGAGCAATCGGTTGGCTTTATCCGTATACCAGGTGGAGAAAATCCGCTGGACCGCACGCCGATTCACCCTGAATCGTATGCTGTCGTAGACCGTTTGTTGGCTGAACTGGGCATCAGCGCCCACGATCTGGGCACCAAGGCTGCGACGGAAGCGCTGAACGTGTCCAACATTGACGAACTGGCGGCGAAGCTGGAAGTCGGCGTGCCGACATTGAAGGATATTCTGGACAGCCTCCAGCGTCCGGGCCGTGACCCACGTGACGAGCTGCCGTTGCCTGTATTCCGCAAGGATGTGCTCAAGATCGAGGATCTGGCACCGGGCATGGAGCTTCAGGGAACCGTCCGCAATGTGATTGATTTCGGCGCATTTGTCGATATCGGCATCAAGAGTGACGGATTGGTTCATATTTCGCAGCTACGCAGCGGCTTCGTCAAGCATCCGATGGATGTCGTATCCGTTGGTGATAACGTGACCGTGTGGGTGCTGAATGTAGACTTGAAAAAAGGCAGAGTCGGTCTGACGATGAAAGCTCCGGCAGAAGTGCAATCGCAGGTATAAAACTCTAAAAATCCGTATAACCGCTTTATTAGGGTATAACAAAAGCCGGAATCTCCGAACCACTTCGGAGATTCCGGCTTTCATTTTTTTACTGCCCTGAACTTCTACCCATTGTTGGCATCAAACTCCACACCCGGTGCTTTATGATAAAAAAACCAACAGTCATTCAACAGTTTAATCTGGCGCCGGTCCTTTTTGTAAAAGGCCCGCATAAGCTGGTTGTTGAGCCATTGAGGCAAGCCAATCTCCTCCTCTGCGTTAACATTTGTATGTTTAGCATATGGGGTGGGTGCCTAAAGTGTGCTTATCAATTGGATGGCTTATGAATTGAGGGTTAGACTTTGGACGTTATTTTGTAATATGCTTGGCGGTATGGAGCAAAGGAGGAGAACGTGTAAGGATGGAGCCCAAGTCCCTTAGCAATTCGATGAACCATTCCATGAGCGATGAAGAGCTTCAGGAATGGGTGGAGCACATTTCAATGGAGAGTTTTGGCGTACCGTTTCGCCATCGTGCCAGCTTTAATTCGCGTCTGTCTTCCACAGGCGGTCGATATTTTATGAAAAGCCATCATATTGAGATTAATCCGCATCAGCTTGCAGCCAACGGGCGGTCCGAGGTGGAAAAAATTATTAAGCATGAACTGTGCCATTATCATTTGCATTTGCGCGGGATGGGCTACCAGCACCGAGATGCGGATTTTAAAGCATGGCTGGCCCGTGTAGGAGGGAGTAGGCATTGCCAAACTCTGCCGGGGAGAGCGGAACGAAGGCCGCAGCCCTATCGCTACAAGCTGGTGTGCGCCTCCTGTAGTCAGGAATACCTGCGGAAGCGTAAAATGAACCCCCAGCGTTACCGCTGCGGCAAATGCGGAGGCAAACTTCATCTACTGGCACTTGACGCACCCCCTGAATCATGGTAAATTAAACGTACTGTATGACGATTTACAGCAATGTTCCCTGATAGCTCAGTTGGTAGAGCACTCGACTGTTAATCGAGTTGTCACAGGTTCGAGTCCTGTTCGGGGAGCCATGGAGAGATACCCAAGTGGCTATAAGGGGACCCTCTGCTAAGGGGTTAGACTGCGAAAGCGGTGCGAGGGTTCGAATCCCTCTCTCTCCGTTGATTTTTCAGATCAGAAAAAGGACGCTTGTATGCATCGGAATGATGCTTGCGAGCGTTCTTTTTTGTCTATGAAAGCCTGTGGATTTTCAGTTTACAAGGTCGGCTTCGGGAGTCTAACCAGTATATTTAGAGGAGTATGAGCTAGGCCATTCTCTACATTGGTCAGGGTAACTTCAGAGCAGACGGCATTGATGTCTTCTTTTGCATTGCCCATAGCGATGCCCTTACCCGCCATCGTCAGCATCGGAATATCATTATAGCTGTCTCCTACAGTTGCGGCCTCCTCCATGGAAATACCCAGATGATCTGCAAGATAACGCAGTGCGTTTCCTTTGGAGGCATCCTTATGCTCCACTTCAAAGTTACGGTCTAAGGAAATGACCATGTTCAGGCCGGGGAATTCCCGATAACGCTCGCGTCCCCGGTTCAATTTGGCTTGATCAAAGGAGAAGCACAGCACGTTATAAATCTCTACATCCAGCGGAATGTCTTCATATGAGGGGATACGGGTATGCCCGGCCTGTTTCATCATTTGGTGCTTGAGCATACCGTCCTCTTCATGATTAATGCTCAATCCATGGACAGAAATGCCCCCGAAGAACCGTAGACAAAACGGTGCTCCTCTAGCTTTACCAGATCCCGGCGGGCGTGAATAAAGCAAATTTACGTAAGTAAAAATGCATTGTAATTCTCGGTAAACAACTTATTTTAAATTTTTTAAAATAAGTATTGTCATTCATTCTTCTATTTGATATACTCTTTCTTGTCGCCAAGTTGGTGTGAAAATGCGGCCCGTTGGTCAAGCGGTTAAGACACCTCCCTTTCACGGAGGTAACAGGGGTTCGATTCCCCTACGGGTCATTGTTGTCTTTATGGACTTCATGTTGCATGCTTAAGGGAAATTCTTGAGGTCTGATCTGATGGCAGACAACTTGGATGAACAGCACGAGCCATTAGCTCAGTTGGTAGAGCACCTGACTTTTAATCAGGGTGTCGAAGGTTCGAGTCCTTCATGGCTCACCATTTATATTTTATTATGCGGTCGTGGTGGAATGGCAGACACGCTATCTTGAGGGGGTAGTGAGCGTATGCTCGTGGAGGTTCGAGTCCTCTCGACCGCATAAATGGAATGAACGGAAAAGTCTCTCACGGTAGAGGCTTTTTTATTTGTGTAATGAAGAATAAAGTAGCCATACTTATGAAATAATGATTCCATAGTATAATCTAATGCCATAATGTTATAGAATGATAAGTATAAACTGATGAAGTGACGGTGAAAAATATGGACGCTCAACTGTTGGGAGATATATCAGAAAATATTTTGGGTTTGTTTCCGATTGTGAGGAAGAAATTTTTCACCTTCGGCACGCTCAATATTCCTTTACATTTGTCGCCTAACAACTTTCAGGTATTAATGCTTCTGCGGGAGGTGCGCTTGTCTACGGTATCTGATCTATCCAAACAGCTTAATGTCTCGCGTCCGAACATGACCCCTCTTTTGGACAAGCTGGTGGAGCATGGGTTGGCCGATCGCCAGTCGTGTGACTCGGATCGCAGAGTCGTGAATGTGGCGATTACACAAGAGGGCGATGCTTTTTGTGAGCAGGTGTTCAATACCTTTTCCGGTAAAATTCAAGAAAGACTGGTGCTTCTGTCGGAAGAGGATTTATTGCACTTGAGTGATACTTTGAACGAATTAAAGCGGATTTTTCTTAAAATCGACAACGCTACTACGTAATTGATGTAAGCAAACTGACGGAGGGCCGCCGTTTTCTTCGGAAAACAGGCGGTTTTTGTTGCATATTGTGGTATAATGAAAACCAACATACATAATTCGGGAATTTTAACATACGTGATCTTTGAAATGGAAACAGGAAACATGATATCGTTATTGGAGAGCCTGCTAGGGAGGAAGGGACTTCTATGCAATCTATTTACCAACGAATTGAGGAGCTTATCAAGGAACGGGGAATGACGAAAAAGGCGTTCTGCAAGCAGTTGGGTATTAGTACAGGGAATTTTGGTGATTGGAAGAGAGGCAAGACGACACCGGGCACGAATAAGCTCATTGAAATCGCTTCGTTTTTTGATGCCAGTCTGGACTGGATCATGTTGGGGCGGGATGTACAGGGTGAGGTGCTGAGGGAGTCGAAGGACCCTTATTTTTTTGATGCATATGGGCAACTGAATTGCCAGGGAGAGCAGCTTAGTAAAACAGAAAAGGATTTTATATTTGAGTATATTGAATTTACCCGCTTCCGTAAAGAGAAAAAGCAGGAAAATTCAACTACGGAATAAACGAGTGCAGCTATTAAAGTGATGATTACCGAATAAGTATGGTTGTAATGTTGGTTGGAATTTTGGGGATAGCTCAAGAAAAGTTAGGGTGTCGGAGGGGGATAATTTTGGGAGACCAAACGATTTATCAGCGAATTGAAGCCTTGATTAAGGATAGGGGAATGACGAAGAAGGCGTTTTGTGAAAAGCTCAAAATCAGCTCGGGGAATCTTGGGGACTGGAGAAGAGGCAAAACAACGCCGGGAACGATGCATTTAATCCAGATTTCGGACTTTTTTAATGTATCGCTGGATTGGTTAATGAAAGGCGTCAAGCCAGGTGAGGGCGTACTTCAGGAGCAGAAGGCTGCTTATTTTTTTGGAGTGATGGGGCCATTGAATTACCAGGCAGAGGACCTGGATACAGAAGAACAGAATTTCATATTAGAATATGTGGAATTTGCGAAATATCGTAAGCAAAAAGGTGAGAATGACAAAACACAGCCTGAATGATCTTCTCGCTAAAGATCACTCAGGTTAAAAACCCGTAAAACGGACCGGTGGGTTCGATTGACGAGTTTATTTGGTTTGCCGACGTTATAGCGTGCCGTATACTTGGGGGACGCTCACATCGTTGGTTTCAGAGTGGTGGTGCCTCCTTATAATCGTTATCGTCGATGTTGAGGATTGCAGCAACTTGTTTTCTGTGCCTTTGTGCTTTGCGGGTGCCGTGAATCAGATTGGACAAGCGTGAAGGCGGGATATTATGCGTTTCACAAAATGTTTTCTGATCCAGCCGAAGTTCGACAAGCCTTTGTTTGATGGCCCACCCGAAGGAGGTAACAGGCATTTTGTTGTTCAAGTGAAATCGCCCCTTACGGATTCTTGCGGAATAATTGGTGTGTTATAATAATCATCAGTAAACATGTTATAATTAACCATCTGAAACTATGATACACGTTTATACGTGTTTTTACAATCTTAAATACGTAATTTGGATAAAAATATTACTTATTAAAGTGATGGATGGTCTGAATAATCCATCGGGAGCCTGTTAATTGTACGAAATTGCAGTTGTATTCTGGATAAAAAAGCACTCTGTCACTGAAGAAAGTGGTGGGAGTGCTTTTGGCGTTGGTGCTGGAAGGGTGAAAACAGGCATCAGGGGGATGCTGGAGGCGTGTAATGGGGCAGGACGAAGAAATCAGTTAATTTCACCCGCGCTGGCGGTTGCTGCTCATATAGGGTGGCTGAACAACGATATAAAGGTTTTTGATAGCCATGCCATCGAGGGATGTGAGCTGAGGATGCAGATCGGTACGTACATAGTGTTCCAGGTCTTGCAGACAGGTTAAACGGCTCATTTAAAATATTTATTGTATTTATGTTTACAAATAGAATACAAGGGAGTATAATAAACCTGTTGCCTCGAAACATTAGAATTTGCGGTCGTGGTGGAATGGCAGACACGCTATCTTGAGGGGGTAGTGGGCGTACGCTCGTGGAGGTTCGAGTCCTCTCGACCGCATTACATGCAAGACACAGTTAAAAAAGCATTCTGACACGTTTTTAACGTGATTGGATGCTTTTTTTTGTTATATAAGCTGCACTAAAATATCCCTTTTTCCTAGCCACAGGAGCAGCCGCCTGGATTGGCTGCTTGTGAACGGTGATGAAGTGGCCTATCAGCTTTGCTGCAAGAGCTTCTCAATATCCCCCGCCAGTTTATCCGGAGTTGTCTGTGGGGCATAGCGCTTAAATACGTTCCCTTCGCGTGTAATCAAAAATTTAGTAAAATTCCATTTGATCGCTTTGGAGCCGAATATGCCTGGAGCTGTTTGGGTGAGGTAGCGGAATAAAGGGTGCGCCTGATCGCCATTGACATCTATTTTGGCAAACATCGGAAATGTAACTCCATAGTTGATTTGGCAAAACTCCGAAATGTCCTCGCTGGAACCCGGCTCTTGCTTGGCAAACTGATTGCTGGGAAACCCCAGGATTTCAAGACCCTGCTCATGGTATTGGTCATATAGTTCTTGTAGCGCCTTGTATTGGGGGGTTAGCCCGCATTTGCTGGCTGTATTCACGATGAGCAGAACTTTACCATCATATATGGACAACGGAATCTCTTTCCCTTGCAGAGTTTGTGCATCATATTCATAAACGGTCATGGTTTCCCTCCTGATTTGGTTTTCTACAATTAAATTGTAAGAAATTTAACGAAGGTTTGCAAGTCTATAATAGATGTAATGCGACGTCTGCAACTGTAAAATCGTATTTTGTCCAAAACGGAAAATTGCACTGCAAATGGGGCGAATTGCGTTGTTTCTCATCGTAAAAACAGGCTCAATCGGCGCTTATCAGGTGCATACAGCAGTTTTTCTTTCTCTTTTACAAAAAAAGGACAAAAAATGCTCTCCATACGCCAATATTGACATGCCTGATATTTTTGAAAAGAGATGAAAAACCGAGCTTGAAGGAGCTGGGAGAAGGATATTTATGTTGTAAGCGCTATAATTAATCTCTTATGCTCCAAAGGCGGATTTATAACCCCGCAGGTGAGCTTTACAGTATTCCTTGCGCGGGTGTATGATTCAGACGTAATTTCAAATGAAGTGAATGAAGCAGCAACGAATTGTCTATAGCGCTGAATTTTGCAGTTGCAAAAGCGGGGGAACCAAACGAGATCTATGCGGCTTTTAGAGGTCCGTGTGTCTCATGGGGTGAATTTTCCGGCCAAGTGCCAGAAATAGGGCGACTCTCACGTCCGAATCCGACAGCTAACCTCGTAAGCGTACAGGGAGAGGCAACAAACCGCCGTGTGCAGCCATGGTTTATTTTATCATGGGTATGTAAGAAGCCGGAGGAAAGCCTTTTTCCTTTGGCTTCTTTTTGTTGTCTTTTTATACCGGGAGAGGAGCTACTGATGGAAGGTCGGCTAATCATTGTCACTGCACCGAATGAATCGGGCAGAAATTTTGTGAAATTGCTTATGTTCAAAAAACTGGCGTTTGCGGTTCTTACGAATAGCGCTCAGGAGGAACGACAGCTCAAAAAAATGGGTGTGGAGCATATTGTTCGGATCAATACGATGCAAGCAGGGAAATGGAATTTTCCCAAAAAAGAAATTGGTTGCGTGTATTTGTTCGAGAACAGCTTGAATCTGACTTGCCGTTTTCTGCAAATATGCCGGCCGCTGACATCAGATTCGATCTATGTCATTACGCACGGCTATAATCCTCAAGGGATTTATCGAGGTTTGGGAGCGGACCATGTGATCTACACTTTGAATGGAGAGGTGGGTTTCCTGCTGAACGGATAGTCGTATAGGTAATATAAATAAAAATTTTCGCATTCATTGTATGGTGATTGTACGAGGATGTAAGAATGACGATCTGAGGACCGATACGGGAGGGTTATGAACATGATGGATATATACATGCTGCTCGTGATGGCTGTGAGTTATGGAGTGATACTGATGTTTGTACGCTGGTGTGATGCGCAGACCTCCAAAGGAGGGCGAAAAGGATGATGGTTGTGCTTACGCTTACGGCTATTGTGTTTGTGTATTTAATCTACGCACTCCTGAATCCTGAAAAGTTCTAATCAGCTAAACAGGATAAAGCGGGCGGGGGACAGCAGATCAAGGATGAGGCATCAGAGGTAGCGGGCTTTCGCAAACGTGTGCACTCGCTTGGTGCTATGAACCCGTCTGTTGTTCCAAACGCAGGAGCATTTTGGAGGAGGGAATAGATGATGGAGTTGCTGCAAATTGGAATTGTGATTGTGATATTGCTGCTCTTGGTGAAACCAGTGGGCACCTATATTTATCATGTATTCTCAAATGAACCGAATCGGACGGATCGGGTGTTTGGCGGAACGGAGAAGCTGATTTATAAGGTTATAGGTTTGAAGAAGTTGGAGAGCATGCGTTGGACCACGTACGTTATGAGCTTCATTGCTACGAATGTCGTGCTTGTGGCGATCAGCTATGTGCTGCTGCGCTTGCAGGGACTGCTTCCCGGTAATCCGGCTGGAAATGGCAATATGGAAGCGTCACTGGCATTTAATACAGTGATCAGCTTTATGACCAACACGAATCTCCAGCATTACAGCGGAGAAAGCGGGCTTACGCATCTGACGCAGATGGCGTTCGTTACGATGATGATGTTCACTTCGGCTGCTTCCGGATTTTCGGTTGCTGCGGCTTTTATGAGAGGATTGACGCGGCGCGGTGAAGGAATGGGCAACTTTTTTCAGGATTTTATCAAAGCGATTATACGGATTTTTCTGCCGTTGGCCTTTGTGCTTACGCTGGTGCTGGTCGGACTGAAAGTACCACAGACGCTTCAGCCTACGGCGGATATTACGACGTTGAGCGGAACACAGCAGCAGATTGCTTTGGGACCCGTTGCTTCGCTGGAATCGATTAAGCATTTGGGTACGAACGGGGGCGGTTTTGCGGGAGCCAATTCGGCGCATCCTTTTGAAAATCCAAGTCCCTGGACGAATGTGCTGGAAATTTTGGCGATGTGGGTGATGCCAGCTTCTCTGCCGTATACCTTTGGGCTGTTCGCTCGTAATCGCAAGCAGGGCTGGATTATTTTTAGCTCGATGATGGTATTGTTCCTTGTATTCCTATCCATTACGTATGTGTCGGAGAAAACGGGCAATCCGTTGATTCATGCACTGGGTGTGGATGCTTCTCAGGGAAGCATGGAAGGGAAAGAGGTTCGCTTCGGCATTGGACAATCGGTGCTGTTCACGGCGGTAACGACGGCGGCTACGACAGGTTCAGTCAATAATATGCACGATACACTGACCCCGCTGGGCGGTATGGCTGCTTTGGGAGAAATGATGCTGAACGTCATTTTCGGCGGTAAGGGTGTCGGGCTGATGAATATGCTGATGTACGCGATTCTGGGTGTGTTTATATGTGGATTGATGGTCGGCAGGACCCCGGAATTTATGGGCAGGAAAATTGAAGGCAAGGAAATGAAGCTGATCGCGATTGCCATTTTGGTACATCCGTTTCTCATTCTAGTGCCGACTGCTCTCGCCTTTATGAGTCATTGGGGATACGATGCGGTCACAAACCCCGGATATCATGGGTTGACTCAGGTGATATATGAATATGCGTCATCTGCGGCTAATAACGGTTCGGGATTTGAAGGTCTTGCGGATAACAACGTATTCTGGAACACGACAACAGGGGTTGTTATGTTCTTCGGACGATATGTATCTATAGTTGCATTGTTAGCTGTAGCGGCTTCATTGAATACTAAAGCACCGACTCCAGTGACGACGGGCACACTTCGCACAGACAACAAGCTATTTGGGGCGATTTTAATCGGGGTTGTGCTGTTGATTGGCGCGTTGACCTTTTTGCCCGTCATCGTATTGGGGCCTGTGGCTGAATTTCTGACCATGTGAAGAAGATGAACAGGAAGAAGAAAATGAGAATGGATGAACGGGGTGCTCGATCATGAAGGAACAACGCAAACGCATGCTGGATAAAAGCATCTTGAAGCATGCGATCAAGGATAGCTTTATGAAATTAAATCCGATGATCATGATGAAAAATCCTGTCATGTTCGTCGTGGAGATCGGCACACTGGTCGTGCTGCTTATGCTGCTGTTCCCCGGTTATTTTGGAACTGGCAACGAAATGGGCTTTAATCTGGCGGTTTTTATCATCCTGCTGTTCACGTTGCTCTTTGCTAACTTTGCCGAAGCGCTCGCGGAAGGGCGGGGTAAGGCGCAAGCGGCCTCTTTGAAAAAATCCAAGCAGGATACACAAGCAAGCAAACTTGTCGGGGATGAGATTCAGGTGGTCAGCTCGACCGAGCTGCGCAAAGGTGACATTGTGATGGTGTCCCAGGGCGAGATGATTCCGAGTGATGGTGAGGTGATTGAAGGTCTTGCCTCAGTGGATGAATCAGCGATTACGGGGGAATCGGCTCCGGTGATCAAGGAATCGGGCGGTGATTTTTGCTCGGTAACCGGCGGGACGCGCGTGGTCAGTGACCGAATTAAGGTGCGGATTACGACAGAGCCGGGTGAGACGTTCATCGATAAAATGATTTCGCTCGTGGAAGGCGCACAGCGGCAAAAGACGCCGAACGAAATTGCACTGAATACCCTGTTGATCAGCTTGACGATTATTTTTCTGATCGTGGTGGTGACACTGGCACCGATTGCCCGTCATTTTAACATTGACTTGCCTGTTCCCGTGCTTATCTCATTGCTGGTCTGCCTGATTCCGACCACGATTGGAGGACTGTTGTCAGCCATCGGGATTGCCGGTATGGACCGGGTCACCCAGTTTAACGTGCTGGCGATGTCAGGCAAGGCGGTAGAAGCATCCGGGGACATCAATACGATGATTCTGGACAAAACGGGTACAATCACCTTCGGTAACCGAATGGCGAGCCAATTCGTGCCTGTAGGGGGCGTAGAGGAGACAGAGTTAGTAAAGTGGGCTGCGATGAGCTCGATGAAGGATGAGACGCCTGAGGGGCGCTCAGTTCTGGAGTTGATGCGTAAGCAGGAGCACATGCTGGATGAATCCTTGGCAGCAGGCGGAACCTTTATCGAGTTCAAGGCGGAAACCCGGATGAGCGGTCTGGATCTGGCCGATGGACGAAAGGTACGTAAAGGCGCGGTGGACTCTGTCCGGCAGTGGGTACTATCGCAAAACGGCAGCGTTCCAGCCGATCTGGAGGAAAAAGCGAATCAGGTGGCCTCTGAAGGAGGTACGCCGCTGGCTGTCGCGCTGGATGATCGGATATATGGCATTATTTATTTGAAGGACACGGTGAAGCCGGGCATGAAGGAGCGGTTCGATCAGCTCCGGGAAATGGGTATCCGTACGATCATGTGTACCGGGGATAATCCGCTGACGGCTGCGACGATTGCGCGGGAAGCGGGTGTGGATGATTTTGTGGCTGAAAGCAAGCCGGAGGATAAAATCGCAGTCATTCGCCGTGAGCAGGATCTGGGCAAGCTGGTTGCCATGACCGGAGATGGCACAAATGATGCCCCTGCGCTGGCGCAGGCTGACGTCGGGCTGGCCATGAACAGCGGTACAGTTGCAGCCAAGGAAGCCGCCAATATGGTGGACCTGGATTCCGATCCGTCCAAAATTATTGAGGTAGTCGCTATCGGCAAGCAGTTGCTTATGACACGAGGTGCTTTGACAACGTTCAGTATCGCGAACGATGTTGCCAAATATTTTGCCATTATTCCGGCGATGTTCATGCTGGCGATTCCGCAAATGAGCGCATTGAACGTGATGGGGCTTGGCTCTCCGCTGTCTGCTATTTTGTCGGCGCTGATCTTTAATGCTGTTATTATTCCACTTCTGATCCCGCTGGCCATGAAGGGCGTGAAGTATAAGCCTATGAGCTCGGATCGCCTGCTGGGACGGAATTTGCTGATTTACGGTTTGGGCGGTATGGTGGTGCCGTTTGTCGGCATTAAAGCCATTGATTTGCTGGTGCATTTGTGGATTTAACGTAGCCTGTGAAGGTATACATTTCGGATACTGAATGGAAGCGGAAAGGGTGAGCAACATGAGTGGCTTTTATCGGATGATGTCCGGACGCAGATTTGCTGCGCACGAAAAAGGCGGGTCTGCCGGGAAGGGGAATAACAAGCGTCCAGAGACGGATGCTGTGCCGAATGGACAGCCGGAGAGAGAAGAGATGCGGGGAGGCACCATTATAGGAGTGGTCTTACGTACCTCGGCGCTGATGATCCTCCTATGCGGTCTCGCTTACCCGCTGGTTAGTACGGGCGTGGCACAGGTATTGTTTCCGCAGCAGGCGAACGGCAGCATGCTTCGTAATGCGGAGGGTCAGGTAGTCGGCTCCGAGCTGATCGGGCAGTCTTTTGCGAATCCGGCGTTTTTTCAGGGGCGGGTATCGAGCATTGATTATAACGGGGCTGGTTCAGGCTCCAGTAACTACGCACCGTCCAATCCGGCTTTAATACAGAGGGTCAAGGATTCGATAGCGGATTGGCAGAAAAATAATCTGGATGTACCGATCAGTCAGGTTCCGGTGGACCTGATTACGAACTCCGGCTCCGGTCTGGACCCGCATATCTCGCCGCAGGCGGCACAGGTTCAAATCCCGCGTATTAGCGGCTTGACGGGTATTGCGCAGGATAAACTGAAAGCACTGGTGCAGGAGCAGACCGAAGACCGCAGCGCCGGAGTATTCGGAGAGCCGCGTGTGAACGTGCTCAAGCTGAACCTTGCGCTTGAAGCCCAAACACAGGCACAGCCTGCCAAGCGGTAAGTCTAGAGGTTGGAATAGAGTGATCAAAAAAGGTATCTCGCAGCCATTTTGGCTGGTGAGATACCTTTTTCTTGATTTTAAAGTGTTGCTTATCTCTCAATGACCTGAAATCATTTGAACGATGAGCACCACATTCAAGATAATAATGACAGCGGTCACGATCCAAGCTAATACTTTTTGCCATGTTTTGTTCGCGAACTCACCCATACGCTTTTTGTCGCTGGTGAAGATTAGGAGCGGGATGATGGCAAAGGGAAGCTGGATGGACAGAATAACTTGACTTAGCACGAGCAGCTCTTCGGCACCTTTTTCACCCGCGATAGCTGTGACGATGACCGCTGGAATGATAGCAATGAGTCGGGTGACGAGACGGCGCAGCCAAGGCGCGAGACGAAGGCTGAGAAAGCCCTCCATGACGATTTGCCCGGCTAGGGTACCCGTTATAGTTGAATTCTGCCCGGAAGCGAGCAGCGCCACCCCGAACAGGATACTGGCGAGTGTGGTTCCGAGCAATGGCGACAGCAGATAGAAAGCATCGCTGATTTCCGCCACATCTGTTTTTCCTGCTGTATGGAACACGGCTGCGGCCACGATCAGAATGGCGGCATTGATAAACAGGGCGAACATGAGCGCTATACTCGAATCCCATGTCGCGAATTTGATAGCCTCCCGTTTGCCTGCTGACGTCGGCTCGAATTTACGAGTTTGTACGATGGACGAATGCAGGTACAGGTTATGGGGCATCACGGTAGCGCCCATAATACCGATGGCGATATACAGCATGCTTGGATTGGTCAAAATTTGCGAGTCCGGGACAAAGCCACCTAACACGCCGCTCCATTCCGGCTGGGCCAAAATGAGATTGATGCCAAAGCAGCCCGCAATCGTCGCCATCAGTACAATGACTAGCGTTTCCAAAGCACGAAAACCTTTGTTTTGCAGCAATAAAATGAGCATGACATCAAATGCAGTAATCAGGACACCGTACAATAGCGGTATGCCGAACAGCAGCTTTAGTGCAATGGCTGAGCCGATGACCTCGGCCAAATCCATGGCTGCAATAGCGATTTCGCATAAAAGCCATAAGCTGATCGCGACCGGGCGACTGTAGGCTTCACGGCACATTTGAGCCAAATCTTTCCCTGTAGCAATGCCGAGCTTGCCGGATAAGGCCTGCAGCAAGATGGCCATCAGATTAGAGATCAGAATGACACTGAGCAGTGTATAGCCAAATTGCGATCCGCCCGCAATGTCTGTAGCCCAGTTGCCGGGGTCCATATAGCCGACAGCAACCATATAGCCGGGTCCGGCAAAGGCGAGGAATTTCCGAAACCACGTGCCGTCCTTCGGGACGTTCAAGGAACGATTCACTTCCGATAATGAAGCGATTTCCGCCAAGTTTCCCTTTGTATTTTTCATACGCTTCACCTTCTTTATTATGGTTGAAATATTATTAGTGACATAACGATCACGTTATCCCTATTGTACAGCTACAATAGTTTTTGTCTAGTGCAACTTTTATGTGGTCAAGCAAATTAATCTTATTTTTGAAGTAATATGGCAACCTCACGAAGCCAACTAACGAAAAAAACCAAGCTATAACACTCGTAAGAGGGAGCAGCTTGGTTTTTTGGGTTTCCTGAATTCGATCTTTTTTATGTTGCGGGAGGGTGGCTATGGAATTAAACGGAAAATAAAATGATTAACATCCTTATTTCAAATGATTCATTTGCATGGTTCGTTTGCGGCAGGCTACCTGCCGCTGATTGATCGGCGGTTTTTGCATATAGACCTTGATTCGCCGAGATCCGCGACCATTTGACATCATCGCCAAAATTCATTAAGATGGCTTAGGTGATTCTGGTCATCATGTACGAAACAAATTTGAAAAATACGGGTGATATGATGTCTTACAGACCGAATATTGTTAATTTCACGCTGGCTGGCAGCAACGAAAAAGAAGGGCTTTATGAGTTTAAAATGAGTTTGGCCGATGGAACGGAGTGCCGCGTTTTTTCTCAACGTAATCCGGAGTGGACCTTGACGAATATCAGTCGATTGCTAACGACGCCTTGCCCGGTATGCCATAAGGATTTTATCTGCAAGTGTATGGATAAGTTCCATGATGAGTTTTTAGAGCAAATTAATTCGAAACAGCTGTTTGAGAAAGCATTGAGCTAGTTCTCAAAACAGGTAAAAGCCTATACATTGTTAAACAAGCGTCGGATGATTTCGGCGTTTTTTTGCTTATACTCATATTGTTGATTGTATTTTGTTGTTTATTTCCTGGAGGTGAAATGCATTTATGAAGCAATCTGGCGATGCTAATCTAAATCCTTCTCAGCAAGATTATTCGATTGTGTTGGTGGATGGTGTATGCCATTTTTGTCAGGGGGCGGCCCGCTTCATTATTAAGCGTGACCCGAAGGGGACGTTTCATTTTGGTTCCCTGCAATCCGAGCAGGGACAAAAGCTATTGCGTGCAGGAGGATTGTCAACGGATCAGCTGGATACGTTCGTATTCATTGAAGACGGTATGTATTACACGAGGTCAACCGCAGCTCTGCGGATTGCCAGACGTCTTCGTTTTCCATATCCGCTGGCCTATGTCTTCATCTTCGTTCCCTGCTTTATACGCAATGCAATCTATAACTGGGTGGCACGTAACCGATACCGCTGGTTTGGCAAGGATGAAGAGGATCAATGTCAGATCCCCCCTCCAGAAGTAAGGCAACGATTTTTTTAACTGTTCAGGATTCAGGTTTCGGAGGAGCAGCTTCCTTATTAGAGCCCTTTTTGGAGCGATGACGACGGATCAGCCATATCACAATTGCCGCAATCAGGATCAGGCCCGCAACGACTACATATATGATATGACGCAGATTGGGTACGTTGACGGATAACTTTAGCTCATTAGACTCTAATGGGGCAATATCCCAACGTAGCGTTTTCCCGTCTGCCGATACACTGTTGGCATTGCTCGCAGCGGGCTGGATCGGTAAGGACAGGCTAAAATTAAGATCAAGCTGCCGCTCCAGTATTTTGCGTGCGAACACATTCATTTGCTCCAATTTGTCACTCAGTCCCCGAGCTTCTTCCGGAAGCATCCGTGGCAGATCGAGTTTCATCGTAAGATCAACATTCGTTGTGAAAAAATGTTGAGTCACAGCGCGTTTAAATTCTAATCCCTCAGGTAGATTTAAACCCTGATTGGGATTTTTTCCGCTTGCAATCCAATCTCCTTGATAGTGCCCCTTGATTTGATAACCCTTTCTTCCCTGCTCAGATAGTGGCTGAACATTTAGGCTGTTGCTTTGAATCCGCTTGGCCAAGCGGTCCAGCAGCCCGGGATTATTCAGCATCAACAGTGTCTGATTGTTTACACTGAACGAAGCATTCATGTCCACGCTCTGATCCAGATGAACATCTACATGAACGTCCCCACGTGCACAGGAAGTGAGAGGGATCAGACAGCACAGCAGCACAAAAATGAGCAGCATTTTCCGTGTTCGATTTGGTTGATGCTTGTCCCGGTAAGAGCCATATCCTGTTTGCTCCATGATCTTCACCTTCTTTATCTATGTTCTTTCATATAACGATTGGATATCTTCTATATATTACACATTCGAAGAGCTAAAATCGAACGGACTGACAGTATAAATAGGTTTTTATATTTAAAATGTTTACCTAGATAAACATTTTGGTTCATACTCTAAAATATAGTATTGATAAAAAATAATTGACATCATGAAATAGTTTGTCCCAAATGCATATAAATAAAGGAGGCTGTTGAAGCATGAATAAACGTTTTAAGACGGCTGTACTGTGTTGGGCTTTGATGGCAGGAAAATTGTTCCTGGTTTTAGTTGTAGTAAGTGCATGCACTAATAGTAAGAAGGCGGAGCAGGGAGCTACTGGAAAGGCGGGGCAAAAAATAAAGGCTACAGCTACCATTGGCATGATTTCTGATATTGTCGGCGCTTGATGCTGCTCATGCGGAGGATTATAAGGCCAATGCAGAAGCCTATCTCGCTGAGCTACGGAAGCTGTATGCTTACACGAGGGAGCAGATTGCCAGCATACCGGAAACCCAGCGCGTGCTCGTCACGGCCCATGATGCTTTTGGCTATTTCGGAGATGCTTACGACATTCAAGTGAGAGGGCTTCAAGGAATGAGCACAGAATCAGAAGCGGGCTCTCAGGATGTGACCAAGCTGCGTGATTATTTGGTTGAACATAAAATCAAGGCCATATTCGTAGAATCCAGCGTTCCGAGAAAGGCCATAGATGCGGTCATTCAGGGAGCGGGGCAGCAGGGTCATACGATCAATGTTGGCGGCGTGCTGTATTCGGATGCGATGGGTGAAGAAGGCACGGAAGACGGTACGTATTATTGGAATGGTCAATCATAACGTTAATACGATTGTTAAAGCGCTCAAATAAAGGAGGCGAATACATATGGGGCATTCACCGCTTGAGGTTCGTGATTTATCTGTAGCTTATCAAAAAAAGCCCGTTCTGCTCGACGTTTCCTTCGAGGTGCCGACACGATACTCGGAGTGAGGTGAGCGGTATGACAAGCTTGGCTACGCTTTTGGCTGATCCGAATATGCAGTGGATTTTGCCGGGGGTATGTGTATCGTTTATGATTACGGGCACAAAATCCGTATTTGGATTTATGATCGGGGCCGCCATTGCAGGCATTGTTGCGACTTTTGCCATCAGTGCGCTTACCCGGTACTCACGAATCAAAAGCGATTCGGCGATTGCAGCCGTGCTGTCTGTATTTTTCGGGTTTGGCATCATGCTCTTGACGGAAATCCAGCACAGCGGGGCGGGGAATCAGAGCGGGCTGGATAAATGTCTGTTTGGTCAGGCAGCGGCGATGGTATTGTCTGATGTCTACACGATGGCAGCAATTTCGGTGGTATTGATCGGAATCTGTATATTGTTCTTCAAAGAATTTAAGCTGCTTAGCTTTGATCCCGTCTTTGCCCGTGGACTTGGTTTTCCGGCAGGTTTGCTGGATAAGCTGTTGATGCTGCTGATTGTTATTGCTTTAGTTGCCGGGATTCAGGCGGTGGGTGTCATTATGATGGCGGCCCTGTTGATTACACCCGCGGTGTCTGCAAGATACTGGACGGAGAAGCTGGGTGTCATGGTGTGCCTCTCAGGCTTATTTGGTGCTATAGCGGGCTTCGGTGGAACGGTCATCAGCTCTCTGGGGCAAAATCTGCCCACAGGGCCGTTGTGTGTGCTGTGTGCGACTGCCGTGTTCGGTGTGAGTCTGGTTTTTGCGCCGCAGCGCGGGTTAATTTCCAAGGCTATCGTTCAGTTGAACGTCAGAAAAAATCTGGAGCAGGCAACCGCAACACACCAGGGAAAGGAGCGTGCGCTGTGAGTACCTTTTATGTGATCTTGACGGGAATGTTAGTGGCAGGGGGATGCAGTATTGTTGGCGATGTTTTTGTTTAATTTGTTCGTGATAGGGGTATTTTTCAGCAATTTAAAATTACTTCCTTCGATCCTGCGTTGGCGGCTTCGGTAGGCATTCCAGTTGTTTTTTTTCATTATCTGCTGACGGAGAAGTTATCCCGTATGATTGTGTATAGCGTCGGGTTTACTGTTGTTGCTGGCCTTTCTCTTTTCCCCGTCCCATGGGGTGGTGTGGCAAAAGTTACTCCAGCAACGGGGAATGGTTCGTGCATACAGCAAGTAATTCGCGGGAAGCAATCATCTATGGGTTACCTAAAATAGCGTGCAGGCAGGTAGAAAATGCCTGAATGCGCGTTTTTTTGCACGTATGCTGCTCTGTGTGGCTTATTTTGCGCAAGCTGGAGTGGATCGTCTTGAATTGTTGGGGACACGGGAGTACATTCATTACAGCGATACAAGAACGGACGAAACGATCTGTCACGTTGCAGGGAGGCACGAAAATGGAGAGCTTTAAACGTAAATCACCAGAGGAAATATTGGATTCCATTAACAAACTGCATCGGGGCAGACTCAAAATATACATTGGAGCGGTCAGTGGGTCGGGCAAAACGTATCATATGCTTCAGGAAGGACAATCGCTTCAGCGTGAAGGTATTGATGTTGTAATTTGTGCAGTATCGACCATGCAGCGGCGCGAGACGGTGGAGCAGGTGGGCACGCTGGAGCGGATACCCAGTATCCATTGGATTCAGGATGGAGTGGAGCAGAAGGATTTGAATCTGAAAGCACTGGAGGAACGCAATCCCGAGGTGGTGCTGGTGGACCATTTGGCGCATCGCAACCGGGAAGGCGCCCCATTTTCAACCCGGTTGGAGGATATTCAATATCTGCTGGAGCTGGGGATTAGCGTCATTACGACGGTCAATGTCTATGAGCTGGAAGGGATTACGGAGTGGGTTTATCAGCTAACGGGGATAGAAGCAGAATATACGGTTCCTGTCGATACGCTCGAGCTGGCGGATGAAATTCGTCTGATTGATGTCACACCGGAAACGATTTTGGAACGGCTGGCGAAAGGATACATGCATGCGCCCAATCCTGAGATGTTTCACCGGGGGAATCTGGGTAAGCTGCGTGAGCTGGCTCTGCGATTGGTGGCAGAGGATGTGAACGATTCGCTGGAACGGCACCGGGAGGAATTGGGTTTGCACGGGGCGTCAGGAGCCGCAGAGCGCATTTTGGTGCCTGTCCAGTATCATTGGAATGGGTCCATTTATGTACGCAGGGGGGAGCAGGTCGCCAAGCGGCTGGGTGGAGATATGCTGGTGGCTTCCTTTGTCGATCCGAAGCGCAAGCTGTCCAAGGAATCGACGGCCTTCAAGCGCTCGATTGAGCAGTTGGTTGAAAAGGTAGGATCGGAATTTGAAGAAATCCCGCTCATTTCCCGCAGAAGATTGCCTCGGCAGCTTATCCATTATGCGGTGGCGCGTAATGTTACCCGGATCGTTATGGGACATTCCCGGCAGACCCGGTGGCAGGAGCTGATCAGAGGCTCGCTGGTAAACGGAATTTTTAAGCGGATGAAAAATATGGACCTGCTGCTTATTGCCGACCGCGCAGAGCAGGAGGGTGAACGTATTTTGCCGACGATGAGGCAGGAGGAAGGAGACAATGATCCGTACCATCGTCTGAGCGATGAGGAAGCGCAGGCTGAGGCTGCCAAAATTCGGCGCGGCAAGCTCAAGGTATATATTGGTGCTGCTCCCGGTGTTGGCAAGACGTACACGATGCTCAGAGAGGGAAATGACCTGCTGGCAAGCGGGATTGATGTTGTTATCGGACTGCTGGAAACGCATGGAAGGGTAGAAACGCTGGCACAAGTAGGCTCGCTGGATACCGTTCCCCGTCAGACTATCGAGCGGCATGGCGTACATTTGGAGGAAATGGACACCGAAGCGATTCTCAGGCGCAATCCCGAGGTGGTCCTTATTGACGAACTGGCGCATACCAATGTTCCCGGCAGTCCGAGATCCAAGCGTTATGAGGATGTGCTGACGATTTTGGATCAAGGGATTTCTGTCATTTCCACAATGAATGTACAGCATCTGGAGAGCCTGAATGACGCGGTTGAGCAGATTACCGGGATTCGGGTGAGAGAGACCGTTCCCGACCGTATGATGCGGCTGGCCGATGAGGTACAGCTCATTGATGTGGCTCCCAAATCGTTGCAGCAGCGTATGCGTGATGGCAAAATATACGATTCTGCCAAGGTGGAGCAGGCGCTCAGTCATTTTTTTAAATTAGGCAATCTGATTGCCTTGCGGGAGCTTGCTTTGCGGGAATTGGCAGATGACGTAGACGAACGGCTGGAATCCTGGGATCGACACGAATCGCTTAGAGGGCCGTGGCGTAGAGAGGAAGTAATCTTCGTAGGGGTGACGCTCAGTAACAATGCCGAAAGGCTGATTCGACGCGGTTTTCGTATTGCTTTTCGTCTGAAGGCGGTATGGATCGTGACCTATGTTCATGTCGGTATAAGCATACCGGAGAAGCTAAACTCCCGGCTGGAACAGTTGAAAATGCTAACTCACCGTCTGGGAGGAACCTTCGAAATCCGGCTTGTTTCCAGTCGGGGAAAGATTGCTGATATATTGATTACTCCGGTGGAAGGGTACACGGGGACGCAGTTAATTGTGGGGCAGTCCTCCAGAAGCAGCCGTTGGGGAAAGGATGCGGTCGTTCCGCAAATTCTCCGTCAAGCGCGTCATATGGATGTTCTGATCGTGGCGGACTATGACCCGGATATCAAGTTGGAGGAAGAGGATTGAATCGCCCAATCCTTTTATAAATAGTCAGATGCTGGTTTCCGGTTGTTCAGTGCTTCCATAGTATATTCTATCTCAAAGAATTGGAGGCGAACATGAATATGAATTTTAAACATCATCGTCATCATCATCATCATTGTCATTTCCCTAAGCCCAAAAAACGTTTCTTTAAGAAGATTTTCAAAACAACGGTGACTACAATTAAATTTGTTCCTAAAGTTAAACGTCGTCATTTCACTCATGTGGAATGTGGCGTTCTGAAAGGACATCACCATCACCACCGGAAACATCGTCATCATCGTCATCATGATTGTCATTGTCATCACCGTCATCACCGTCATCATCACCACAAATTCTTCTAAGATTAAGGCAATGGGAGGCGGGCTTGAATGCCCGTCTTTCGTTTACATAAGGATTTGAAGAAATTCTAACATAAAAAATGCTTGCTCTAAAAAAGGCGCTGTGCTATTCTACCAGTAAATAGATTGCATGTGACGGAAGCACCGTTCACCAACCGTATGTATGTACGGTTTGATGAACGGTGCTTTTTTGCGTTGTTGTTTTAGGGAGGGGGATGAGCGTCATGATTCCGGTAAAAGTGGTTCTGGCTGTAGGTAGCCGGGATTATATCGAGCCACTGCTGAATTATGTACATGGAAGCGAGTACGCCAGAAGGCTGAGAGTAACGGCATTTTCGCAGCCGGAGGCATTTCGGCAATACATGATGAAAACGGCTGGAATGAAAAAGCCGGATGTCGTGGTGGGTGAAGCGGCTTTTTTGAGTCAGTGGGCAGATCGGGAGGCTTCTGATATTCCTTGTCTGGTGCTTCACGAGGGGGAACAGGTGAGCGAATACGGACAACCTTTATTAAAATATCAGCCCTTGTCTGAACTGGTGGGCTTTATTTTGGAAACGGCGAGACAGCGGACAAGTGGGCAGCAGAGTGTAACCAGCCGGGAAGGCGGAATGATTATTGGCATAGTTGCAGCTTCCGGTGGGTTGGGTAAGACAACGGCCGCGCTCAATATATCCAAGCAGCTAGGAAATGAGGGGTATTCAGTTTTTTATTTGAATTTGGAAACGGTGGATTCAAGCTCGTTGTTCACGGGTTCCGGCAGTTCTAGCGGAGCAGAAGGAGAGGGGCTGTCCAGACTGCTTTATGATCTCAAGGCAGCGGGGCCTGAGGGAAACCCCTTATCTGTCGCTTCATATTGTGTGCGCCGTTCTGAAATTCAGGCCGACACCTTTCAGCCTGTCGATAACCGCAAGGAACTGATGGACATGACCTGTGATGAGGCGGTAGAGCTGATTCGGACGATTGCCGAAAGCGGACAGTATGATGTTGTAATCGTAGATGGCGAATCCGAAAATGGTGACCGGGCTCAGGCTGTACTCGAAGCCAGTCATAAGCTGATCTGGCTGCTGGCTGACGATTTAATGAGCATGCACAAGTGCGGGCTATGGCTGGATGTTCTGGAGGAAACACAGCCGGAAGGACTTGAAGCGATGCTGACTAAAACCCGCTTTGTGGTGAACCGTTATATGGGGACTATGGCCAACTCGCTACCTCGGGATTTTATGGAGCTGAACGGGGCGCTGCCTTACATTCCTTCATGGAAGCAGATGCAGCATCGTGAGCTGCTGCTTAGTTCGCCGATTTATCAACGGGAAATTCGCCAGCTATGCCGCGAGCTGCTGAATGTGGAGACTGTAGCACAGCCGCCCGCTGCTTGGTCTTAAAGGGGGCCGATGAACATGAATGAAGAATGGTTTCGTGCACTACGAGACGATATCCGGGGAGGCCTGAACGTCACGTCCTCGGTAGGGGATGCAGAGTTAGTGAGGCATATTGAAAATCGAATTTTGCATGACACAGAGCTGGCAGGTTTGACCTCCAGAGAAAAGCATGCACTTGTCCGCAAAATTTTTAATTCTTTCCGTGGGCTAGATGTGCTCCAGCCGTTGATTGATGATCCTACGGTTACGGAAATTATGATTAACAGTCACCGGGAAATTTTTGTGGAGCGGGCAGGTGAGGTGATCCAGGCACCCGATCAATTTGAGTCCCGTGAGCGACTGGAGGATTTGATCCAGACGATTGTAGCCGGAGTGAACCGGATTGTGAATGAGTCTTCGCCGATTGTCGATGCCCGATTAAAGGATGGGTCACGCGTAAATATTGTGCTACCGCCAGTTGCCCTCAAGGGACCGACGATGACGATACGGAAGTTTCCCGAGCGTCCAATGACGATGGATGACTTGATACGAATGGGTGCGCTGGATGCAGAAGCCGCCCATATGCTCAAGGACTTGGTACGTAGCAAGTACAATATTTTTATAAGCGGGGGTACGGGGTCTGGTAAAACCACCTTTCTGAATGCATTATCCCAGTTTATCCCGCCATCGGAACGGATTATTACGATTGAGGACTCGGCAGAGCTGCAAATTGTAACTGTCCCTAATCTGGTTTCCATGGAAACACGGAATGCCAACACTGAGGGGAAAGGGGAAATCACGATTCGTGATCTGATTCGTTCCTCCCTGCGTATGCGGCCCAATCGCATTGTGGTGGGCGAGGTCAGGGGGAGCGAGGCCCTGGATATGCTGCATGACAAATCTATAAAAAGGTCATTCAAAAAGGAGATAGATGTATATGGGCAAAACGATTGTACGGTATAGCATTCTTCGTAACAATGGCTTAGGCAAGTTTATTCTAGAGAAAAGAACCACAACTATGAAATATCAAATGAGCTTAAAAGATTACGAATATCAGCAGCAGAAAATAGTAAATGAGATAAGCTTAAACGAGAGCGTTAAGGCAACACAGGTAAGAGTGACGGGGATTTTGAGACTTCCGTATTCATAATGTGAATAACAGCCTTAAAACGAACGTGAGAGCGTCTAACAAGCAATATATGTTCAATGTACAGAAAGAAGTGGATTGAAATATTAAGTGTGTTTTCTATGTTTGTGATGTATTAGAAGAAATTTACTGTTCATATAAGTTGGAGCTTTCTATACTTCAAGTAAGTAGAATGTTATAACTTGGAGGTCAGGAAATGTATGAAATTTTGAAGGACACAGAAATTAAAAAAGAGCATTTTAGTTTCGGAAGAAAAAAGGAGAGGAATTTTTTAACAAGAAATCAATTGATTATTATTTTGAGTTTTATAATATTTTTATACTTTTTTTTAGATTACATTTTCAAAACGGTTACGCCCGAAATTTTGAGTTTTTGGGGAAGCATTATTAGTGGAATGATAAGTGGCGGTCTAACTTTATTCGGTGTTATTGTTGCATTTAGATTGGAAAGTAATCGACGTGAAAAACTTGAATATGAAAGAATTGAAAATAATTTCACATATTATATCGTATTTATTGGGGAAATCCATGATCTTCTTGCTAGAATCAATAGTTATGCTAAATATGAAGAAACCAGAACAAAAGAAATTTATGAGGAATTAACAGAAAAGATAAAAATGATAGATATAAAAAAGATATTAGAGCGCTACAATAGTGAAAAAATAAAACTTGATGAAATATCTCATATATTGTCCAATACAGTATATATTTATTATAAAGAAATAGATAAGTACTGGGATGATATTACAAAATGTTTTGTCGATTCTATAAAAGATGCAAAAAAAGAGAAAGATTTAATTTTTCACATGACAAAAAACTATACTAGTATACATTTAGCTGCACATGTATTACTTATGGGCTTATGGTATGTAAATAAAAAAGGGGAAGATATTTAGGTTTATATTATGAAAACCATTAACTAAGTAAGACTACTTTTAAAACAAACAAGCCTAGATGATTACTGTCTAGGCTCTTTACTATGTCTATGTAGTTAAATTTAGTGGAATGTAGGTTATTCTTCAGTTTCCTCTAATATATCGAACAACTCCCCTAAACTGATACCTAAATATCCACAAATGTTAGCCATCATCGCGGTAGAAAGACGAGAGTTATCTAAATTCTGATTATTTACTAATTTATAAATAGTTCCGATTCTTTCACCAGTCTCCTTCGATAATTTATAGGGCGTGATGTCTTTTTCCTTAAGTATTTTATCTAGATTACAAGTAAGTGTAAATTTAGTCCTCATTATTTCCTCCTAAATATGCTCAAATAAAAATATTGACATCAAACGTCTATATTCGTATATTGTTCATATAGACATCAAATGATTATGCTCGCTAAATGATTATAGCGCTTAAACAAAGAAAGATGCAGTACTTTCTTTGGCACTTTTATCACCATTTTATCAATTTCACAAGGAGGAAGATACCCAATGTCCAAAAAAGTTAATGAGATAACCATCATCGACATTATACGCATGAATCAAGTTTGGGAATCAGAAGAAGACACCGAAAAAGAATTGCACTATTACCATATTACCGATGCTCTCAACCGCAAATGGCAAACGATTGGCCTGAATGTCTCAGACGCTATCCAAGTATTCGAGCATGGCAATGACGACAATTGGACTCGTATTATCGAACCAGCCCCGTACAATCCTGACCTGTCCACCAATGACCTAATCAATATGCTCAATATCAGCCCTAAAGCTTGTCGTATTCGCAATGACATGCAAATCATCTTGAACACAGTTGAACGCCGTAATGAGTATGTAAATCGTATCGTCAACGTTAATCGTGAAGACACATTTCTTTTACTCCACCAAATGAAGGATGAATACCTTCAGCATGATCAACTTACAGATGATCAGTTTATGCAGATGTATGCTGTAAATCCCGTGGAAGCATTGTCCATGTATTTCTTGCAGCCTATTGATATCATCGCATATTGGGAATGGGAAGCGGCAGGAGGTACGGCTGAGAAGACTATCCAATATAAACGTGAGGAACGATTGATGCCGTTTATTCAAGCCATTGAACGTGCAGAGGATGAAGCTATGGATATGGCCTCTGGTTGCTAATCTGTCACGTTACACAATTATAAACCGAATGGGGAAGATACATATATGACAATCGCACTGAGAAAACTGCAACCAACTCAATCCACCACTAACAACAAAGAGGTGTCTGCCATAAACGTTGTATTTGAACAACTGCTGATCGAATTTGAAATCAAACCTACAGCCGTTATCCTTATCGACCTGATGAAGTTCCATCTGAACACTGTTGAACGCATGAATCAATTTGCTAATCGGATGCTGTATGAAGATTCACCATTCCAATTGATCGTAAAGATGTGGAAAGAAGATATTGACGCTCATAGCTATACTGATAAATTCACTTTCGTACATGATTACTATCGTGATAAGAAAGCCGCATTTGAACGACTCTTCCAAGAGCCAGCACACGATTGGAAGATGGAACGTTTCACATGTGATGATCCCGAACGAATTTACGATACCTACGTAGAGCAAGGCAAGTATTCTTCTATGACGCAAGTTGCATTGTTCGCCTAACCGTACAAATGGCTGGTAAATACACAAACTAATCAACATATTCATCATCTAACAACGAATTAACAATAAATAAGGAGGCTATTTACATGACACAATTACCATTTCCTATAGCACAACGTATGGAGATTGAACGAAAGCATTTCCCCTAACGGTGTCAATGCTACTCAAATTAATCTGCTGGATGATATAGAAAAGCGACTCACCGAAGCATACAAGGCTGGCTATGAGCAATCATCTATATTCGGATTTCATGAGTGGAGTAATAATGCAGCAATGGGCTATACCATACTAGCATTGGAGCAATTAGACTATGAAAAAGTTGAGATACAAAAAGTGATAAATAAAATGTATCGTGTATTCGATGAGACAAGTCTTCAGGAAGCGGCAGCACATTACAATGAGTCGAGCTTTTGAATCATAAATCATTGATTAATCTATAGGAATGGACAGTCCCAATGGCTAGTCAAGAGGAACGGCAGGGACAGATTATCAACGTTTCGAATACTGAAATAAATTAAGCATTAACGCATGTAAATTCTATATAGCTACCATTCTAAAAAAAGGAGCAAATGAATATGTATAAAACTGGACGGTTAATCAATGGAAAATTGTATGTGAAGTCGTGGAATAATGAATGGATCAATCTTAAGATGCTTGTGGCTGACAGAAAGGCTATGTAACATGGACATGGACTGGCTTGACTCAATGTATAGGCAGTTGGTTAAAGAGGCAGCAGGGAAGGATACAGAGCTTGAGAGAAGGCTGGAGATTAGAAAGCAACTGAGTGTGATTCGACGTATGAAGAAGAAGATCAAACAAGAAGGGATGTGCATGTAGAGTCAAGGAGGGTTAAACTTAGCCCCCCTTTGATATGAATGTAAGCGCCTAGCGATAGGCGTTTTTTGTTACTAATTTACTATACTTATCCAAAACCTATGGGAAATTGTCCCTACCTGTTGTATTATAAGGAAGTGTGCAAAAGAGCTAGAGCAGCTAAGGAGGAGCATTGTTGTCTATATTTGTGATAGTGTGTGTCGTTGCTGTATTGATTGCTTTGGTGCTGCTACGCTTATTTAAGAAGCCTAGAGTTCAGGAATCATATAAGGTAACGCAGGATATTGACCCTTACAACATTGGCATTAACGAGATAGACCGTATGGAGGATGGTAAGGACTTTGAAATGTATCTGTTCAGGCTGTTCCTGTGTTTAGGCTATAGTGATGCGTATAAAACGCAAGACAGTAGAGATTTTGGAACAGATTTGGTATTTACGGATAGAGAAGGCTACCGCAATGTCATTCAGGCTAAACGGTATGCAATAAGCAATCCTGTTGGTTTGAGCGCAGTTCAGGAAGTGTATAGCTCGATGCGATTTTATAGAGCTAAGAAGTCCATTGTCATTACTTCAAGCAAATACACAATTTCGTGTGAACAGTTAGCCAGTTATAATGGAGTGAAGTTGCTGGATCGCAACGATTTAATTAAAATGATTGAGCTATTCAAAGCGCAGCAGCATAGTAAGGTAAAAGATATTATTGAAGCTGAACCTTACTTGAGTCTGGATTCATGGGACGATTATAGGGATAATGGTAAGATTGTAAAGAAGGATCGTAAGGCTGAGAAACTTGTTGTTTCAGGTAAGTAGGCTTCAAGTAAAACGATGATTTTATACAGAAGGCGGTGGTACTAAAATGAATGAGAACAAGAAACGCGAAATTGTAATGTTTGTAATCAGGGAATTAAGGGAGTATTCCTGTTATTGTGGTAGAGGAAATATGAGTTTTTCAAAAATTCATTTTAACAATGACTACTGGACTGATGTTGATATAAAATGCGAAACAAATACTTGTGATCATACAAGGACAGTTAAAATGTATTATCCAGATGAATTATGTCCAAATTATTGGGCTAGATGAAATAACACATTTATGATAGGAGAGTCCATGAAGAAGAGTTGCAAAGGGTGTAAGGCTTCTATTATAGAACGTCCATATTACAAGTGTGAGCTAGGTTATGACTTAGATAAAAATCTTGGCGTACCTGTAAGTGATTGCCCCAAACCGAAAACAAACATGGATTTCATTAACTTAAAGCAAGACAGAGAAAAGTATGGATTATCACAAAGTGAACTTGCAAAGTGGAAGGTATGAATAGGTGAAATTAGTCTTTTAACAGGAAAGGAATGTAAAATGAATAAAGAAAAAGATATGTGTCAATGGTGTAATCAAATTGATGATGTGAAAAACATGATTAATGATTCGAATTTTGAAGATTTTCCATTGTGGTATCACGAATCATGTTACGAGAGAGCAAAGGATAAGTTGGGACAGTAAAATATGAGTTCTATTTGAAATTGGAGGGATGGATAGAAGTGGACGTTATAAAATGTGGAAGATGCAGTGAGAAGATAACAAACAAAACAGAAGTGGAGTACAGTGAAGAATATGGAGAGTTTTATTGTAACTATAAGTGTGCAATAGACGAGTTTTTTGATCGAGCAAGATGTACGCCATTTCAATTCGAAGAAGATGAAATGAGCAAAAAACAGATTATAAAAAATGGTACTTTGGGCATTTTCATTATGACTTTGAACTGCCGAATAATCAGAGATTGTTGTATACGGATATGATTGAGATTTGATTAAAAGCAAAAGTGAGGAGAGTGGCAACTTGATTAAACATGGGCTTGGTAATTTATACAGTCAACTAAAAGATATGGAATCTAGACTACGTGAATCGGAAAGAAGAATTATTGAATACACCATTGTCAATCAGAATCCTAACAAAGAAGTTTCTGAAAAATTGGTTGAAGAGTACAGACATTTGAAAGAAGAATTCGATGCTTGGATGTCTAAGTGTGTCTATGAGGGTGAAAAGCAGTAGGTAAAACAAAATATTTCATTAGAAGGAGTATACGATGTTATCACCAAAACAAGAAGAGAGCCTTAGTAAATTTATGAGTAAAATTCTGAGACACACACCTGAACAATTTGGAATTGATCTGGATCATGAGGGCTATTGTGACATTCAAGACCTGATTAAAGGGATTAGATCAGAGAATAGATGGTCTGATGTCAGTGAGTCGGATATCAAGCAAGTAGTAAAGAATTGTGCAAAGCAAAGGTATGAGATTGTTAATGGGTACATAAGAGCTAATTATGGACACAGCACAGGCAGATTAGATTATAAGGAAGCTACTCCACCAAGAATCCTCTATCACGGTACAAACACAAAGGTAATAAATAAAATTCTCACTGAAGGAATTAAACCAATGGGCAGAAAGTATGTACATCTGTCTGAATCCCTTGAGTTTGCAATCTTAGCGGGCAAAAGACGTGGAGAACTAGTTATTCTCGAAGTAGACACAGCAAAGGCATTGGCTAATCAAGTGAAGTTTTATAAAGCAAACAATGGTGTTTGGCTTGCTGACCTTGTACCTCCACAGTACTTAAAGAAGTTTGAATAAAGTGTAAACTTTACCTAAAGGTTGTGGATGTATTGCAATATGAAGAGCATGGAGGATGGCAGCACATTTATTCCAATGACTACAAAAATATAACTGTAAATAAAGAAACGTATGGTAAATACTTGTTTTTCTCTAACGATAAAGATTCATTGATAGAGATAGCTAAAAAGGAAATAAATCATAACTGGTTCTATTGGGCCAAGGTTGCAACGGAACCTCTAACTTCATCAAGCGGTTATGTTTTGTGCTTGTATTGGCACAATGATTCGAGATTGAATGAACTTAAAGAGAGATATCATGATAAAATACGTTGGAAGTCTGACGAAGACACTAGGAACGGAAAATATTCTGAAGCCTATTCAACGCTAGGTTTAGACTATCAATATGTGCTCTTGTATAAAAGTGAACACAAAAATTTATACGAGGATTATTATAGGACAAAGTTTCACGATAATTACAGTGATCAGAATTTTGATGCCGATAAAATCTTTGATGATATACTTGATGAATTACATGACAATTTACCCGAAGAGTTTATTGCGAAGATGAAGTGTATGTATATAGGTGAAATAACAGTAAAGAAAAATCATAGGAAAGTTTATATTTGTGATCTTACAGAAGCATATGAGAAAACTCAAACAGTTGAGGGTGCTTAGCTTATAATGTATTAATTAGTGTGGGATTTTGATTAGAACAGTGTGTTCTTATTTTACTTTGGAGATGATGATCTAAAAATGAATCTATACCAGCATTACACAATGACCTACACACTAAACAGTGGAATCAAAGGAATTGTCAATCTATCCAGCAAACAAATACAGGACTGGATAGAATCTTATCGTGTAGGAAGCAAATATGTAACAACAGTGGGTAAAGAACACTTTGGATTAAATCCTGAGCTTGTGGCAGATTTTAAGGTACATAATGAATTTTCAGAGCAAAGGGAACATGTAGCTGTAATACAGCCTACAGCAGCACGTAAGGCCAATGAACAGTTAGCAGACGCATACAGTCAGCATAAGACATTGATTCAAGTGGAGTGTAAATGTGGAGCTTCCTATATAGATGAGTCAGCATACAAGAGGAGTAAATGGGGCTGTAAAGAATGTGGTGAGATTGTGTTTTTGGATAGCAAGAAGGGAATGGTTGATACAGTTAAGGGTAAGGCTTGGTATATGACCAATAGGTATTTCGTTGAGAGATGATGAGGCTTCTTTCAATTTGAAATAAACCTCTACATGCAATGGATTAAAAAAATTTGGCTTTCCTCAAGTTGAAGAAACCCTTTATATATAGGCAATAGTACATAAGAAATCGGCTACAGGCTTTTGACAAACTGTCATAACCCTTGATATGACTAAGTTTAACGTAGTGTTAAACAGTTGTACGGTGCGTAAAACTATTGGAAACAACGTCCAACTTTGGTGACACTTGGCGACATGATTGACGGGGACGAAATTTCGTCCTCCCTGCATGGTTTAAATGGAAGCCGAGTCCTAAGTTTAACTTAGTGCCAAACCAAAATTATTTTGGTTTGCCTCTTTGTCATTGGATAGGAAATTATTTTCTATTCTCTTATCATACTGATTGCTTCCACTTTAATACTGACATCATTTCAGTATTAAGCTGCTAAGTTAAACTTAGGAGGCTCTACAGGTAAATCACCGTTGAGTACCAAATTGGTATGGGAGCATATCAGACCAATTAAAGATGAGCAAATCGGTTAAACCGATTTACAAACAAATAGCAGGTCAGTCTGTGTTTGAGATTGGGAAACGTCTGAAGCACGTAAAAGAGAATAATCTGGTACATGGCGAGTGGATAAAATGGCTGAAGACTGTGGGAATAGATAGAACTGATGCAAGCAGATATATTAAGGTGTGTGAAAAGTTTTCAAATGATGAGTCGTCCCATCATTTAGGCAAACAAGTGCTATTTGAACTTTTATCTGTTCCAAATACTCAAGAATTTATTGAGAAAGAACATGTTATTCCTTCAACTGGTGAGCAGAAGACAGTGAATGAAATGACTGTGCGTGAGCTGCGAAATATGATTCAACCATGAGACAAATTGTATTAGTGTTGAGCTATATATATGAGATGAACCAACTTGATAAAGTGAAAATTGATGAAAATATACTCTTATTGATAATATCAAAATGACAATTATAAGTCATCCATTCCGCGATTCTTGTTGCGATTGACGATACGTCTGTGGTGTGCGTGAAAGTATAGATGAATAAAGGATTTTTTAAGTTTATGTTTTTCACAATTTAGTCTATGAAAATCAAATAACCCCTTGATGCATCAAGTTTTTTTGCACATTATTTCTCGACACCTACGATTGAAACCACGATGTAAAGTAATGCTTCACAAATCCTTTTATTTATCTATACTTTCACTGTTTTTTCGATACGGCACGATGTAAGTATATTCAGGCATAATTTTGAACCACAATGACTCAGAAAGCTATATGTAATAAGGAGTTTTTGAACATATGGTCAAGTTTGACGATTGAGCATCGATACGGGTGTCGATACGGCTTATCCTCTATAGTACGCTCAAAGTTGAGCATCCCCTATAATGGTTAACAAAGCGTCAACCTAATACATCGACTTCGAAATTTTTTAAGTTGGTCATAAGGGTTGTACGGAGCGTAAAACTATCCATATCAGTACTAACCAACTTGGTTAATACTGTCTTGAGATTCAAGATGGTTATTTTGACCGACCATTGTTCGGGCAGAACGGAGCTAACTCTATGTCATAAAGTATACCTTTTGCAATAGTAGTCTAGTGTGTGTCATAAGTGGTTATGATACATGTCAAATAGCATATAAAATATTTTGAAACATTTCATATGTATTGATATATATTTTGACATAGTTTTGCTATAATATAATCAATGACATAGCAAAGGGTGATCCATATGGGTGAGATTAGACACTATGGTTACATAAGAGTATCAACGAAAGATCAGAATGAAGCTAGACAATTGGAAGCAATGCAAGACTTAGGTATCATGGAACGAGATTACTTTATTGATAAGAAAAGCGGCAAGAATTTTGACAGACCACATTATCAAGCATTGAAGAGTGTGCTTAGGAAAGGTGATATCCTATTCATCAAGGAGCTGGACAGACTTGGACGGAATGCAGAAGAAATCAAACGTGAATGGCAAGATATAACGCACGAGATAGGCGCACACATTGTTATCCTTGATATGCCTATCCTTGACACCAGACAATACCATAATGGCTTAGAGAAGGTTATATCCAGTATTGTGCTTGAGTTGCTTTCGTATATGGCTGAACGTGAACGGGAGAAGATTAACGGAAGACAGAATGAAGGCATAGCAGCAGCTAAGAACAATGGCGTTGTGTTTGGTCGTCCTAAACAGACCATAAGCGATGACTTCATTATGGTATATGAGGAATGGAAACAAGGCAGCATAACAGCAGTGGAAGCCATGAGACGTGTAGAAATGAAGCCTAACACATTTTATCGTAGGGTAAAGGAATATGAGCAACAGAAACAAGTAGGATGAAATAATAATCATGTGTACACTGTTACAGCCTAGATAATATGTCTAGGTTCTTTGTTATTAACATCCATATATTAGTATATAATTTAAGTGAGGGGGGTGTATTTACACCTAAAACGCCTGTTTAATTTCCAAATATTGCAGTAGCACTTCCTTCTACACACTGAAGTTATTTTATAAGCGAATGTTCCAGCTATTCAATTATTGTAAATGAGACATGGTTACATCTTTACCGATACGGAAAATTTTCCGGAACGGGGGGTGGTAAAAATCAAATTACCATTCAATTTCCATAAATAATGGCATAGCACTTCAACTCCGCGATTCAGCTTAATTTTTGACACGATACAATATGCAAATTGTGGACGGTTGTTGGTCTGCTTCACACTCCATTCTAAGGTGAATCTATAGATAAATTACAAGGGAAAATGAGTATCAATGTTCAATCAGGTAATTTTGTATGGCTTGAGTAGTACCGCTATTTTCTACTATAGATTATCAAGTATAGAACAAATCGCTTGGCTACATGATGATACCCTTAATCAAGAAATCATCGTAAACTACCCAAAAAGGTATCTTAACTACATAACTGAAAGGTCTATGATCTTGTTCCAAAAGATGGTACAATCAAGAGCAATAAAACAAATTTATTTTACTACTTGTTTCTCAACTACATAGTTTATTTAACTATGCATCAAATTACAGTTCACGCTGAAGGGTGGGTTTATTCATGGAGCATACACCTACGATAAGAGCAGAATTGGAAAAATACCTGCAACAAAAAGGTTTGAGCAAGACCGCGTTTGGACATATCTCAGGATTGAATCCGGGCACCGTCAGTGGTATTACGACGGGCAATAAGTCCATTTCCGTGAATCAATTAGATCTGATTACGCAAGGAATGGGATTATTACCGGATCACTTTTATGAGCGCTATTTTGAAGAGTGTATTGAAGATGAACCGCCGAACTGGCGAAAAATTAGGCCGTTCTTGTACCGATGTGTGGAGCTTCATCAGTTGGATTGTTTGAAGAGAGTCGTATATCTTTTGCTAGACCATGTTACCTACCCACCTTTACTCTTTAAAGTAGCCGAAAATGCTTTCAAAGACGGGTACAATGAATCCGCTGCTTTTCTGTATACAAAAGTGGCTGAGAGTGAGAAGCACCAGCATTCTCAACGCTTAGCCATCTGTCAATATCGTATATTCACGATTCAGATTGGAGACGATCAAAAACGAAATCTCAATGCGGCTACAAAATTTGAGGATTTTGTCGAACGCCTAGATGAAATAGACCAGCTTGACGCATTGAAGGATTTGGCCAACGTGTATAGGTCTTTGCGTGAATGGGATAAGGTAGAGGAAATGGCGAGAAAAATGAAGTTGAGAGCAGAAATTCAATACAAGTTGGATCAACATCATGATGCGAAAAAAGAGAACTTAAAAAAACCTGCTTCCCCACCATTTGCTTATTGGGCGTTTTCTCATCTACTTCATGCTGAAGTTTGTGAAGCAAGAAAGGACTATGAGCAGGCACTCCAACATACATACACATATGCTGACTTAAGTTGGGTGAAGGAAACCGATGAAATCACCTTGGAATGGAAAAAGAGATATAAAGAATGGGCTGAAGCCAATACCTATGTGAATAAGCTTATGTCAGGCGAAGTAAGCGTTCTACCTGATTATGTAGCATTTTTTTCTTCAAAGAAAGAAGAGGCACTTCCCGGATTAGATAACGTAGTTGAAGCTGCAAATCGACATCATTTAAATATTGATCATATTCTAAGGCAATTTGAAACGGAAATTTTTGCTTTGCTGAATAAACCTGAGTGTGCAGGTGTGTACAATCAACAAGTCATTACAGAACGATATGCTCATTTTACATGTGAATTAGCGGTTTACTATTTTAACAAAAGTGATTTTGCAGATGGATTTACTTTTTTGTTAAGTTGTTTGGCAAAATCTGCATTAATCAATAATAAATCGTATATAATTAAATGTGTAAAGCTGTATGATTCCTATCAGGAGTATGCATCATCTGAGACAATGGCAGCGTACAAAAATTTGATTAATGAGGTGGATGAAGATGAAACGTAAAGTAATTCTAACCTTATTAGTAACCAGTTTTATGCTAGTAGCAATAGTAATTCCCCCTCTTCAGCATCTAGACAAAGGATCGACTTACGAGCCGACTGGACAACACGGAGGAATGTGAGAGTAAAGTGGTCTCGCCAAGATGACAATAGAATCTAGAAAATCAACTATTCTCAAGAAGGTTAGATGGGATTGTCCGTCTAGCCTTTTTTGTATGTAGGGAGTTAGGGAGAAGTTGTGTTTTTTCTCAAAAGTCTACACAAATAAAAGCCCTCCCTTTAAGGAAGGCTCTTGTCTTTTGGAAAGCTGTGGTACAGCATTCATAACAATTCAATTGTATACAATGCAGTACATAGCCAAGAAAATGATAACTAAAACAATGGCTAAAGCTGAGAAGCCAACAATTTTCAAAATTTTTTTTATTCAATTCAGAACCCCAACGGTTAGTTAATGTCTCCTGTGTACTGACCAGTAGTACCCCAAGCTTCGCCTTTAACTTCGTTACCGTTGGCTCTGAATTGAATTACGTATTTCCCTGAAGGCATCCCATTTCGGAATGAATTAACGCTAGTCCACGTTATTGTGTCTCCTTTGCCAACAGTTTTATAGACATATTCTCTCCCGTTACCCTGCAAACTCCAAGTGAGTTTTGATGTTCCTGTATTCTTCACTTTAATCTTTACATGTCCATAACCTTTTTCAACAGTCAAGTCCATCGTTGGACTTGTCCCGCCAAGAACCGAATGTACCTCTTGACCAGTTTTTTGGATAACTATACCTCCATCCTTCGATACTTCGATCCCCGTAACTGGTGCGGCAGAAGCAGCCAGCGGAGCAACTGCTGTAAGGGCCAAAACACTTGTAAAGATAATTGCTGTGTTTTTCAATTTTAACATCTTAACACGTCCTCTTCTATTTTTTGGACTACTACATAACTGTAACATAAAAAAGGTATAAGTTGTTTAATTTTATGAATATATTGTAAATTGATGCTATAGGCCTATTATTTTTCTATAAAAATCGTCAAAATAAAATTAGATACCTTCAAAAGAGCCAAAATAAAATAATTTTACTTTGGAAAAAACTTAAACTGACATTGCCCATGAAATCGGCATCACCAAACAACAGCTACATAATTACAAAAAGCTCCTCACCCGTATTCCTGAACTACAGGATATGGTTGAGGGACATAACGTATTTTGAGTTTTTTTACACAGTTAACATACCTGAATGAAGGGAGATGTGATTTACATACACCTTGCTTCAAACGAAAGTGCGTCAAAATTAGCTCACCAGCTCCAATATCCACCGTGACAAATTGTTGCGCTTGAGCGCAGGTGATCAAAGCGCTGGACCATTGGACCAGCGGTCAATGAAGGATGTGGCTGAGTCGATTGGTGAAAATGAACGTAATGAATCAATTTGCCCGAATAATAGCGACTCGAATTTTTCGCTTCCTTTATATATACATATTTCAGCGACTACGAATAAGCATGGCTGAAAAATAAATAAAAGGAAGGTGTTGACTCTGGTGGAATATATGCTATACTGGAGCAGTGACAGAGAAATTAAAACAATAAATTGAAAGGAGACGCAAAATGAAGCGGAAAATGAATCGAAGGTGAAGCGTTTGGGGAATGCTGGTTGAAGAATTACAAAGACAATACATATAACTTTGATTTTGTTTTAAAATTAGAAGTAATTGAATGAAGTACCAAGTAACACCCAGATTTAAGATAAGTAAATAGTTTGAGGTTGGCAACTTAATATTATTTGTTTGTCTTGATGAGATTTTTTTTGGATAGACAGAAAAAGAGGAGGGAGTGTTACAGAGACACGACTTCTGGATTTTGGTGGAGTCTGTTTCGTTAAATAAAATTTATTTCGATCTTTGACAATCCAAATTATAGTACTTGCATAGGTGGAGTTATCTTTTGTTTAGGATAATTATCGTTGTAGGCGTTCACGCTCAGTTGCGTGAGTATTATTCAATTTGCTCGAAATTATGACAGAACTATAAGTCTATTTAGGCGAATGAAATTGATTTTATGATGTGGAGCATAATGTCAAGCTGATTTGTCTAATCAAGATTTAAAGGTTATTTGTTGTATGCTTTTTTCGAGAAATAGATTGATTCGTCTAATTTAGACTAATGTAACTGCCGCTCATTCGCATTAGTAGTGGGTCTATTTGTTTTACTTTAAATGATTACTCGTATGTGAAGGATAGCTACGAGTGTACCTTTGAAGCTTTGAACGTGACAAAACATCCAGTTGGGTACGCTAGTAAATGCCCGATACATATAAGTTTTCTGATGTACCTAGTATAAAATGTGACAAAATGGCTCTCGTGGTACTCAAAATAATGAAAAAACGTGACAAAGCAATATATAGGGTATCGTATTTTCTCTAAATTTTATGACAAAATGGACGTTTTAAGGGATATATGCTCGCATGGCGAAAATTACACATAAATGTCGTTATCTATCTACCTTTTTTGGCTTATTCGTAAAAACACCTATTTGACAAAACAGGTCAGAGGGTACATGTTTTTGACTTGGTTTCATGACAAAGATGGCGTTTCAGGGGACATATTATTAACTTAGTATAATAATCTTAAGATAACTAATATAATATCTCATATTTGGTTTGGCAACCTAAATATTTGTTTCGCTTACGCTTGCTTGGAAAAGATAAGGTCAAGGTCAAAAGAAGCCTGAACAATAATGAATATGATGGAGGAAGAGTATTTGAAATATATTTGTGATATAAATTTAGTCTCTTATTTGTTGTTGAATGGATTAGAGTATCGGGAGACAAGGATCAATCCAACTAACAATAAGCTACAGTTTTATTTTGAACGTAGTGAATATTTGAATGAGTTAATTGAGCAGTTTAAGTCATCACAGTTTAAACAATTTTCACGCTACCAGAATCAAGTTAAAAAAGTATTGCACACTATGAAACACTAAATTTTTATCACAACATTCCAAAGGAGAATCTGAGAAGTTGAATTATACGTTAAAGCATATCAAGATCAAATCGAATTGGTTTGATTCAGGCGGTAAATTCTCAAAAATGGGGATTGACGCGTTTCTTATATATCTTACGCTGTTTAGATTTCGGTTACACAACCAAGATTATGAATATACATTTTTAACTTCTATATCATACATAAGAAAAGAAACGAAATTGAGTAAGCAAGAGACATTTGATTGTTTGAGGCTATTAAAGAAGCTTGGGATAATAGATTTTGAGAATGTAACAAGATGGGATCGGTTTTTAAATTCAGACAAGACAATCCCTGATGATCGTATATTGCATATTGTAGCCACCGATGTTCCTATTACCATTAAAGAAACAAATGATAAAAACGTTACATATGATAAACCTGTAACCGAGTCGGACTATTATATAAGTGTAGATTTAAACCTGCTTGGCGTGTATAAAAGTAGAGGGCTGAATCATAGTTATTATCCTGTTTATTGCTTATTGAAAAAATGGCAGAACAATACAGAAAGAAAATCGTTTATGAGCATTCAAAAGATGGCTGATTGTATAGGTTACGACAAGGATTATTTGAATAGGTTGATACGAGAGATGAATAGAAAGTACATATTATATTCAGATTACAGGAATAACGGAAAAGGATCTAAATATTTTGAGCACCATCTAATGAATACTTTACAAGAAGAGACTGGTTTTTTGAGAGCCTATCAAGAACAGATTGAGAAGAACATAAAAAAATGGGATAAGAAAAAGAGGACGAAAACAAAAAAATAAGTCCTACTGTTACCTGTGGAAGCTGGTTTTGATTCCTGTGTTTTGTTATACATAATTTTATAGGAAATCAGTTTCAGAGCGTCAAAAATGGATTAAAAGTGTCAACTAAATGGCCATCTCTAAGCACCTCATATTATTAGACTAAAGAGTAGTAACATTATGAGGTGGTTTTTGAAGCATATTTAGTTGACAGGTGGATAACAGAATAAGCAATGTACTTGGTCAAAAATGGATTGCTATTGACTCGTCTTTAGTGCGTTCATTTTCTGAGTAGTCTATAGGAAATCGTGAATCAGATGTGTGGGTAGAGCATTTGTATTGGGGATATATGTAGGCTGTTATTCATAGATAAATCTATAGGCATTAGAGCGTCAAAATGGATATGAAAGGGGTGATGTGGATTGAGCTAGTGTTGGATTGCCTTCACATGAAATAAATTAGAATTATATAAAATAATACATACATAATAAGGGGAACTTTAAATGAATAAAACTATCACACTGACACCAGAGGAATTTGTTTCGCTAAAAAAAGAAAATGAATCACTTGAAAAAGTAGTTGAGGGATACGAAGAATCATATGAAGTAGTTCTGGATTTCATTCATGAACATGGGCTATTCAAAGGATTCAAAGAGTATCTACAAGATCGAATGCATTTAAGTGAAGAGCGATTGATTAGCTTTGATACATATATTGCATTTGTCGAAGGGGTAGAAGCAAGAATGCAGTAAAAACAGCATTTTAAAAATTAATAGGGGAGATAGAAAATGCCACACACTGAAGGAACAAATGAATTTATTAAAAGCGTATTGGGATACGAGGAGCATGATGAACACTTGAAAGCAGAATATGATTTGGAATGTCGTCATGATATGCTAATGGAGTTTGCCGTAAAAAACGCTGATTTATTCTTAGAATTCGCTAATGCGAGTACGGAATATACCAATAGTAATTTTGTAAAACAGTTTAAACGTAGCTATACACAAAAATAATTATCATACAGTAAAAGGAGAAATACATAATGAATACAATTCACCTGAGCAGCATGAACAAAGAGGAACTGGTAGAACTATACAACGATGCTTCAAGACTTATCTTTGCTGATAGCAAGGAATCCAAAGAACAATTTGTACGAGATAGTAGCGCCGAATGGAAAGAGGTAGGTCAAGAATATAAACAGCGTAGACAGTTGCTGAATATCAGCCTTAGAAAACTTAGTGGACTGCTAGGATGCTCGGAATCTAAGCTGCGTAAGTGGGAGAATGGTCAGCCTGTACAAGCTGCTGATATGCTTCAACACTCTTATGATATGGCGTTGCAACTTGAATCTATTAAACAAGAGACTGAAAAACTGAAGGTTAAAGATGTTTCAAATGAAGCTACTCTTTCTGAGAATGAAATTCGTGAATTCTACACTATCTTATGGACTTGGATTTCTTCTAGTGACTATACATATCATTTGTATGAGTTCATTCAGAATGAAACCAACAAAAATGACTCCAACGCACTGTATAAGGATTCTGAAAGTGCTAGCGAATTCTCCTGTCTCCTTGATGATTATTTGGATGAAGAGTCTTCGCTTGAGTTTTACAAAGAATATTATCAAAAGGTAAAGCAGAGCATCCAAAACTTAAACTAAGCATTTATGGGAGAAGGGGATGGAGCTAAAAAATTCGACTCTTCTAATGCTTTCGACACATCTATGATTGGTGAGCCGATGAGTATTGGGCGCTTTACCCTTCTCCTATAGAAGAGAACAGAAGATAAAACCAACATTTTATGAAAACTAGGAGGCTATATTATTGAGTAAAAATCGTGTTGTACAATTAGAAGTTATACAGGATTGGATAGATACCTATGGAGATCATAATTACGTTGACTACAAGCGCCGCGCAATCGCATTCGTAGAGCGCTACTATAAGAAGGATTCCAGTAGTACAGAAGAGCGCTTCGCAGCGTACCTTCTTCATGGCAGCATATACTGTCGTATTGTTAACTGTCGTCATAACGCTGGCATTTACAAGCATGTAGAATGCGAATGGGAAGATGAAAGCAAAACATTTTTAGAGCTAGTGAAACATAAAAAACAGTTTTGGCTTGATTGGAAAGAAGCAACAGTAAAATACATAGATAATGACTATAAGCAATCATTTAGGCCAACCATTGATCGAATTAATGAGCATCTGAATTATAATTTTGACAATATACAAGTTTTAACGAATGCAGAGAATGCTTCTAAAGCCACTCGTAAGCCACACTACGTTTTTAAGGTATTTGATAGCGTGAACCCTGATAAATCCCAATCGTTTTGTAGATATGAAACTAAAAAAGAAGCGCTTAAATCAATCGGGTTGCCACAATCTCATAGCGATACTGGTCGTTTCTATCAGGTGGAGGGTTCTCTATATCTCATACAGAGTGAGGATATTACTTATTCTAGGAAGGAAATAGAAGATTACGAAACGGACGAAGACTTAAGTTATTCAGGTTGGTTGCCTGTTAGAGCGACCTCAGTCGGAGATGGGATGATAGAAACGGTTTATCAACAATTCAGTTTCGAACGGATGAAGATCATTCTTAAAACGCCAACAGAGTGAGTATACATAGAAGTGAAGATTTTTAGATTAAACGTAGAAAGCTAAGAAAATTTATATAAGAATAAAAGAATTCACAAGCAAATTGTTTATTTGATATCCCGTGTCTTAAAATTAGCTCAAATAGCTTAACGAATTAAGTAAATTCCAAGCGCCTTTTTCTAGGCGTTTTTCTTTTCATTTTTTTACGCTTATTTCAACTTGAAAGATCCCTCAAAAAATCGTCTATTTTCAGACGAAAATCGTACCAACTTTTTGAGCGTTTTACGTAGCATATAACACGTGCAATATGATACAATAAAATTCAATAGGGTTTACTTAGTAAACCTATTGAACATATTTTCTTGTTTTTCGTCATATAAATCTTCTATCTAAAGTGATAGGAGATGACATGAAAATGAGCAAGAAAAAAGGAGGAAGAAAAATGAGTCCATCCACTTTAAGTAACACTAAAAAAAGAACATTTCTTTCGGATTCAAGAAAAATAATTCAAAAAGCAATAAAAGAAAAAGGGTTAACAAGAGAAGATATTGAAAAGTCATTTAATAATAGCAAATGAATGGTTATACTGCCGTTGTCGATACTAATGTTTTTGTTCATGCGCTATTCTACGAAGATGAAAATTGCTTAAAAATCATGGATATGGTTGAAAGCAATGAATTAAATTTACTTTTTTCGCGAGACACAATTGGTGAATTGATGTACATATTAAAGAACTTCTCTCGTCACAACTTAGATGAAAATGAAGGTATTGAACTTCTTCAAAACATAGCGGAACTTTTTTATACATCAAAATCATACAATGATTCTAAGATATCACCCAATACATTACCAAAAGATCCCGATGACATTATGTTTTTAAAATGTGCAATCAAAGGGAATGCAGACTATCTTATTACAAATGATTTGAAAAGCGGACTTATTAAATTAACCGAGTATGATTTTATAGGCATAACAGCGAAAGATTTTATTGAAGGATTCAGTGAAGATATTCAAGAAGACGAAGTAATTTAAAACGCACAAAGTCAATCCAATTATGGGTTGGCTCTTTTTTTTGTAAAACAAAAGTATTCAATTCCATTGAGTAAAGATTTATTAAACTCGTTTAAGTTACTGATTTTTTTACATCATTATGATAACCTTATTATAAACATAGTATTCATTATAAGGAGGGTGCTTATGAAGAAAATTGCTACATATTATGCTAGATGCTCAACAGACAAAGAAGAGCAAAAGCAATCAATAGAGAATCAAATTAGTGGTTTAATGAAGTACGCAGAGGATCATGACTATATATTGTCTGAGTCTGGTGTTTTCAGTAGTAGAGATGGAGGAAATATTCCATACAAGGGATACGTCGATGAGGGTTTTAGCGGTGCTAAATCTACTAAGTACCGTAAAGCTTTTCTTCAAATGATGAAAGATGCTAAAGCTGGATTCTTTGATGTTATATTAACTAAATCAGTCAGCAGATTTGGTCGTAATGTAAAAGAGATGTTGATTCACATTGACGAACTGAAAAAAATTGGTGTAGGCGTATGGTTTGAAGATATACAATCTTTTTCACTAAATAATGCAGATATGCTTAAGATTCAACTGTTTGCAACTTTAGCTGAAGCGGAAAGTACGTCGAAGAGTGATAGCATACAGTGGGCAAAGAAAGAAGCAGCAAAAAAAGGCATTTGGTCAGGGAGAGAACCATACGGCTATAATATCGTTCAGGGCAAATTAGTTATTAATGAGTATGAAGCTGAAGTAGTCAGAAGGATATATGAGTTATACATTGATGATTTATATGGAGTAAATAAAATAGCTAAAAAACTGTATGTAGATGATCAAATACCAACAAAGCGTGGAGGTAAATGGACTGGGTCGCATGTTGCTAAGATTTTAAAAAATGAAATTTATTTAGGTAAAGTTAGACAGCACAGAACAAGAAAGTCTGATATTAATTCTAATCTAATTGAGAAAATTCCAATCGATAAGCAGATTATTTATGATGATCAACTACTTAGAATCATAGATGACGAGACTTTTTTTAGGGCAAAAGCTGAAATGGCTAGTAGACCGCATATTGAGAGCTTCACATACAACACAAAGCATGATGATGGGAAAAAGGTTAGAACAGGTGCCGAGACAAATGGTAGGGGAAGATATTCAACCTCTCATTTATTTAGTAATTTATTATGTTGTGGAAATTGCGGTGGGATGATGAGAAAAAAAGTACAAAAAACAACTCGTCAGACGCACCATTATTATTATTGTCGTAATCATGAACAATACGGAAATTCTGTATGTGAATATCGTAATTTAGTAAGAGAAGAAGAAATGCTTGAATGGATAAAAGAAGAGATAAAGGAACGTATCAATGCTCCAGAAGTAAATGACTGGTACTACACAAAGCTAATTGAAAATAGATATCAAACAGTTGACTTTGCTAAAACAATAAAGGAACATACTGAAAGGTTGACTGAATTAGCTGAAGAGAAGGAGACTAACTTTAGGTTGGTAGTTAAAAAATTTATTTCTGACGAAGAATATAATACTAGAAATCAATCTATTGATTTGGAAATGCAAAAGTTACAAAATGAAATTAAAAGATTGAATTTTATTGATGATGAAATATATAGTCTAAAGTTAAAATTTGAAGATTTCAATGAAGAGTTGAATAACCTCGATTTGAATAATTTGAGTAATGTGGTATTACGTAAATTTCTTCAACGAATTACCATAACAACTTATGAGGGTGAAACTTTTAGAGAAATTAATTGGAAATTTCTTGATTCTGATGAGGATGACATCATAAATAATAACCCAACTATAAAGCAAGAGATTTACGAAGAGGAAATGCTCTATGAGGAGGAAATAGCCTTTATGGAGCAGTATGGAGAGTGAGGGGCGTATCCCTCACTTTTTTTGTTTTTTAATGACCTTTTTATAAACATTGTACAAGCAATGAACACGGGACATGATGGCTCGTTATCGACGGGGCACGCGAATAATATCCGTGATATGGTCAGTAGACTGGAGACGATGGTGCTGGGCGGGGCTGAGCTGCCACTAGGTGTGGTACGGCAGCAGATCAGCTCGGCCATTGATATATTCGTGCATTTGTCACGGTTGCGGGACAAATCCAGACGGGTGCTGGAAATTAGCGAAGTGATTGGCTTTGAAAACGGTGAAGTGATGCTCAATCCTCTCTATCGTTTTCAGGAGCGGGGCGAAAGTAAAGGACGCATCGTCGGAGGGCTGGAGCGTTGCGGTGAAGGTTTGCAACATACGTTGAAGCTGCAAATGGCCGGGATGAAGCCGGAAAGCTGGAGCAGGGGGGAAGCGTCGGTATGAAGAAAGGAAAATCTGCTACGAAGCTAGAGCAAGCATCCCGTCAGACTACTTCTCTGCCGGACTATACGGTATATACACTGTCACCTGTGCAAAAAAGCCTGTGTATCCTCTTTAGTGGCGTGCTATTCGCGATGATCGGCTATCTTTTTTATCATCAATGGATATTGTCGTTGCTGTGCGCTGCTGGAGCTTTGGTGACGCCTCGTTATTTTTGTAAGTTTTTGGTGCAACGGCGCAGGTCGGCTCTAAGCATTCAATTCAAGCAGGCTTTATATTCGCTCTCGTCTTCCCTTTCGGCGGGGAGGTCGGTGGAGAACGGCTTTCGTGAGGCCGTAGAAGATTTAAGGCTGCTTAGCCCGGATGGAGATCATGATCTGATTTTTGAATTTAACATTATTACAGCCTGTCTGGAAATTGGACAACCTGTGGAGACGGCCTTGCAGGACTTTGCTCGTCGGGCGCAGATGGAGGATATTACGAATTTTGCGGACGTGTTTGCAGCTTGCAAGCGAACCGGGGGTGATCTGGTGGAGGTCGTGCGACGGGCTTCAAGTGTTATAGGGGAGAAGCTGGAAATTCAGCAAGAGATCGGTGTGATGATCGCGCAGAAACGTTTTGAATCGAGGGTTATGTTTGCGGCGCCTTTTCTGTTTGTACTGTTTATGACCATGACTGCGGGAGATTATATGATGCCGCTATACAGCGGGACAGGTATGATTTTGTCTACCTTTTGTTTGCTTGTACTGGGTGGCTGTCTCTTGTGGATCAACCACATTATGAAGATTGAAGTGTAAGGAGAGATGGGTATGGTGATGTTGATTTGTCTGGTCATGCTGGTTCTGCAAGTGGGAGGTTGGGTGGTGCTGAACCGGATGTATGCTGCTAAGTATGCGAGCTTTCGTCATATGAAGCTGGAAGGACTGCGGCTGCAAAGGCTCTCGGTTCCTTTCGTACACATGATCCATGCTTCACGTGCCGCCCAAAGACTGCCTTTGCTGATGTTCAAGCTACAGCGCTCGGTACAAAAGCTGTACGGTATGCGCAACAGCGGGGAGAAAATGATGCTTTTTCTGGCCGAAATGGTGGGTTACGGATACATGATGGCCGCTGGTGGAGCTTTAATATCGCTCATGATGGGCGGGGATGCGACCGGGCTGGTGCTCGGATTGGGGCTGGGTATTCTGGTGCCCATCGCGCTGGTCAAGGATCTGCACGGAAAGGTACAGAAGCGGGATCAGCAAATTTTAATGGAATTGCCTGAATTGCTAAGTAAAATCATGCTTTTGGTCGGCGCAGGCGAGACGGTACAGCGGGCATTGCTTCATTGCGTGGAGCGTAAAGGAGCGGATACGGTACATCCGTTGTATCAAGAGCTGCGTCAGACGGTGGGGGAATGGGAAAGCGGCTATTCCTTTCAACAGGCATTTGAGCATTTGAGCAAGCGCTGCGGTATTCAGGAAATGACGGTATTTACGACAACGGTGTTGCTGAATATGAGACGCGGCGGGAGCGATTTTGTGATGGCTTTACGTGAGTTGTCTCAGACGTTATGGAGCAAGCGGACTTCGATTAGCCGCACAAGAGGAGAGCAGGCTTCATCTAAGCTAGTATTTCCGATGGCACTGATTTTGCTAACAGTTATTGTACTGGTGGGCGCTCCCGCCTTAATGATGATGAATATGTAGGAGGAATACAACGATGATGACATTAGTAACAGGCAGTATTCGTAAATTGTACAAGGATGAGGACGGTTTGGGTACGTTGGAAATGATTCTGATTATCGCGATTCTGATTGCGGTGGCGATTATTTTCAAGGATCAGATCAAGAAGATTGTAGAAGGTCTGTTGAAAAAAGCGGATAAAAAGAGTAACGACTTCATGGATTCATAATGCTGCGCAATTTGGCACACAAAGAGGAAGGAAGCTTCTCATTGGAAGCTTCCCTCGTCTTTCCCATACTGTTGTTGGTCATTTTTGTGATGTTATTTTTTTGCCTGTACATATATCAAAAATCCATCTTGGTGCAGGTCGCTTCTACGGCTTCGGAACGAGCCGCTTACAGCTGGGATAACAGCTTCAAGGAACCGCGTACAGGCGCTTTTACCCAAGGACAACGGGATTCGCTCTATTGGCGCTTGAAGGATGATGTGATGCTGGGTGCTTTGTTTGGGTGGGCTGGAGCCAATAATCAGGTAAGTGTGCAGGTACCCGGTGGCGGTGGGGGAGGAGATTTGCCTGCTCAGAAGCTGTCCAATGCCGAAAGAGGTATGCCTGCTGGTATGCAAGGACAGATGACGTATGATAACAGCCTGATCAGCCGCAAGGTGACAACAGAGCTGAATAAAATGGTGAAGGTACCTTTGCTAAATCAGTTTCTGGATCAGACAGATTTGCAGGGGACGATGAGCTCGGGTGTGGTGGAGCCTGTAGAATGGATTCGCACGGTGGAGCTGGTTCGATATTATGGAGCAAAGTTTATGGGCAGAGGCTCAGGGGAAAAGGTAAATCCGGCGGTTGCAGGACAAGTATTGACGCAATATGGTCAGAACGGTCAGTAAGAAGCAGGGAATACGAATGGACTGGAAGGGAGGAAGCGTGTGTTTGGAACAGGAAGTAATGCAAAGGATGGCGAGTCAGGTGCCGTCACGGTTTTTTTGATTCTGATTTTGGCGGTCATGTTCGGCTTTATTGCTGTTTTTATTGATTATGCACGAATTGCTGCGCTGCATGTGCAAACTGAACGGTTGACCCATGCGGCGGTTCGTTCAGTTATGTCTGCCTATGATCCGGCATTGCAACAGGATTACGGTCTTTTTGCCTATGGTGAGAGCAGCGGAGAACAAATTATGGCCAAAGTGCTGAACGACAGCGCCAAGCGCACACCGCATGCAAACACACTTCCGCTTATGAATACGAAGCTGGATTCGAGTTCTCTGCACATGGAAAGAGAGCTTGGTAAATATGCCATATTTAATGAGCAAATCCGTGAAGAAATGAAGTATAAAGCGCCTGTCGATTTTACAGTGGAAGTGCTCGAAAAGCTGAAGCCGCTCTCTCAGAATATGAAAGAGGCTTCCCATACGGTTGATTTGCTGAAACGGCTACAAAAGCTGTATGACAAACGTGAGGCCAAGCTGGATGACATGCTGGAAAAGCAGCGTGAGGCAGGAGCTTATATGGAAGAGGTTCGCAAACGGATCATTAAACAGAGGGGCGCGTATATCCCTAATCAGTATATTTGGGATTCCCTTGAGGTTGTAGCCGATATTGCCGCCCAATATAAGCATTATGTGCATGTGTATGAGGATAATAAAAAGAGTGTAGACGACGTTAAAATGATGCAGATCGAGAAATATGCAAGAAGGGCGAGATCGGCACTTGATCTTCTGGGCCAAGCCATGATTAAGATAGGGGAAGAGCATGACAAGCTGCTTGTAGAGGCTAAGGAGCCGCTGAATGAGGCCAGGCAGATTAACGAAGAGATGCGTCAAGTCATTGCTCAATATAAACAGAGGGCTGCCAATGCAGGGTATGATGAGGTTTCCGCAGCCCCTACACCAAGTGGAGGGAGCTCCAGTGCTGATCCGTCTGTAGGAAGCGCAAGGCAGAAGGCTGACGACTTATTAATTCCTGATATGGAATTTGATCAGATGGAAGCGACTATAGAAAAGCAACGAACGGCTATTCATACGGTTAACAACAGATTAACGAGTATGATTCGCACATTATCTTTTTATACAGATCCGAATCTCAATACAGATATGTTCAGACAAGAAGTGATCTCAACGCTCAAGGAAATGGATAAATACTTGAATGCATATGCCTGGACGGGGCCTTCTAATGTACTCGATGATGAAGCCAGAGCCATGGACACGCGACGCGGACCTGATAAAGAACGCAAAAAAATGGAAAAAGAGGCGAAGAAAAAGCTTAAGCAAGCCTATCAGATCATTGAAATGCTCTCCAAAGGTACGCAAAGTGCCGGACAATTTCAAAAGCTGGAGCAGTATTACAATGAAAGTATTTCTTTTAACCAGTCTGCATCCAGCCCGTCTGTAGCCGCTGATTTGTCCTACGACACCTATGATGCGGCAGGAGCTTCCATGGACAGTATGGATGGTCTATACGGTGCGGCATCCGGCTTGCTGACGCAACTGGGGGATGAATTTTTCCAAAATGAATATGCGCTCTCATACTTTAATCACGTGGATTTTAGTCGATTTGGCAGTTTAGCCGGATCAGGTGGAAATGTGGGAAACGCAACGCAAATTTTGGGAGATCAACTGGAGCTGAATAATCAGGAGGTCGAGTACATCCTGTACGGTTTCCATAATTCGACCGGAAACCTGGCCTCCGCTTATGGCGAGATTTTCGCTATGAGGCTGTCTATTCGTACGATGGAGGGATTGGTCAAAAATAGCTCCAAAGGCAATCCGTTGGTCGTTTTGGCGGCAGCTCTTTTATATGGGGTAGAGAAGGCGATTGAAGATATGATTATGCTGGCTCAGAAGGGGTATGTGCCTTTGTCTGATTTTCTTAAATTTCGAATGACGTACAAGGATCATTTGAGATTGTTCCTCATGCTCCATAGCAATAATGAACGTAAAATGTCCCGCATGCTGGCCCTGATCCGCCTGAATACAGATGTCAATCCTGCCGAAAGGCAAACGTATGCAAGGGGCGAGGTTAAGAACGGGATGCGGCTATGGTTTTTACCTGGGGTGATGAAGATGCTGGGCACTGCCTCAGAGGAAGGCGAAAGTATTAAGGGAAGTGTGTACTATGTTACGAAAACAGCGCATTTTTCTTATTAATCGGTATTTACAGCGAGTTGGTGGACGGAGTCGCCGTGAACAAGGAAGTATCGTTTTAGAAGCGTCGCTGGTGTTGCCGTTATTTTTGTTTTTTATTATTTTTCTGATTTATATGGTACAGATGACGCTGGTATCTACGGCCTTACAGACCACCGCTTCTGAAGCGGTCAAACAGGTTTCGGCTAAAATCTATCCGGTGTCTCTAGCGGTGGATGCGGCGTCTGCGAAAATAGATGCAGTCCGCCAACCGCTGGATGAGCTACCCAAGTTATCTGTGAGTGAATATGCAAGCCAATTCGCTGCCCAACTGCCACCTCCCCTCGGTGATTGGGTGGAAAGCGCTGTGCAGGGGGGCAAAAAGCCTATGGAGGAGCTACGAGGGCGCTTGACAGAAGCCGTGCTTGATCCTGCTCTAAAGCCGCTGTTAAAGCCTTTTATAGAGGATAGCATTCTGGAGTACGACCGTATACACGTAACGAGCGTGCATGTGCCGTCTCTTACGGGAACTAAGGACCCTTATTTTAGGGTGGAGCTGTCTTATGAGCTTCCGATGAAGGTTCCCTTTCTGTATCGTAGTATTGTGCTTCAGGCGGCGGCAGAGGAACGTCTTTGGATCGGTGATACGGGAGAGGGAGCAGGTACAGGAGATGCTACAGCGGTTAAGGATGCCGGGGGTTCCATACAGCTGCTTGCCAAGCCTGAGCCTGCCGTGAAGGGTGTATACAATTTGATTAAGGCCAAGGTGGAACCCGGAACGACTGCTAATCTTTCTATATTTTATAAGTCGGGTCAAAGCACGGCTCAACACTTGGGCTGGATCTCTGCCGATGCAGACGGGATTATTGAATGGAACTGGTTTGTAGGTACAAACACGACACCTGGTCAATGGAGCTTTGTGATCGAAACGGAGGATGGACAACGTATCGAGGTTCCATTTTCGGTGGAGAAGACTTCGGACGGATAGAGGAACACAGATGGATCACGATAGCACGGATGCATAGGCATAACACGAGTAGATAGAGATAACAACGATGAAAAAGGTTTGGAATGCTTCATGCTTATCATTAAGGGGGGAACTGCATTGACGTGGATGTATATCGTATGTGGTGTTTTGCTAGCGATTGCGCTGGTCACGGATTTACGTAGTATGAAAATTCCTAACAAGCTTACGCTGCCCGGCATGGCGATGGGCTTGCTGTTTAATACGGTGTTTGGGGGCTGGCATGGATTTTTATTTGCAGCCGCTGGACTGGGTACGGGATTTGGCTTCATGTTGATTCTGTACTGGATGGGAGCTGTAGGAGCAGGCGATGTGAAGCTGTTTGGCTTAATCGGAGCATGGACGGGGGCTGCTTTTGCATGGCAATCGGCTCTATATTCGATTTTTTTCGCGGGTATTATTGGCGTGGTGATCCTGCTGTGGAGACGGGAAACCATGATGAGATTGCGGCGTGTGGCTTTTAATTTGGGAGGATTTTTTCTGTTTCGCAGCGGCAAGGCGCTGACGAGCGGAAGGGAAGCACATCTCAGGTTTCCTTTTATGACCGCAGTTATTCCGGGAGCGATCAGCGCTTATCTTTACTTTTTGCCATAACATGTCCGGTTAGGTAGATATCATGGTACTCACGGAGATTGGGAAAATGCTAAGGAGGTCATGAATTGTTTGGTTTAAGCAGGGATTTTGCCCGCAACGGCGGGACATTTATGATTTTGAACAAGGAAAGTGGGCTTAAGACCGATGATTTAAATTCTGTGCAAACCGGAATGATGGCTGGCAATCGGATTCCCGGTCTTCTGGAGCTAAGAATCAAGGAAGTCGATTTTCAGGTGGAGCTGCACTACGATATTTCGGGTCAACGTATGCTGTCTCAGGTATGGAAGGGAGGAGGAGTATCGACTTCCGATTTCTACCGGATTCTTTTTGAAGTGGCGGATGCCCTTCATCGTAGCCCGCAATACATGCTGGATAGGCTTCAATTTATTTTGCATGAGGATTATATTTTTATTAGCGGTTCAAGCTCAAGGGAAAACGTTAGTTTAACCTATGTTCCTTTGCAGGGTATACGAAATGAAGGGCAGGCAGGGAGCCAATTTAAGCAATTGGTCATTCGCTTGATGACACGTGTGGTTCATTTTCAAGGGGACCATATGCAGCGCATATTTGAACTGTGCGACAGGAATGAATTTGATCCGGGAGCATTGAAGGAACTGCTGCTGCAAGGGATGACGGTCGGCGCAGACAGCTTTAGCGTTCAAGGTGAAGATGGAGAAGGACGCAGCAGAGATACCCGTGTTCGAATGGGAGTGCAAGGAGAGCGTGACGGATTGCATTCAACAGATGCATACGGAAAATCTTTTCCGTCAGCCGATCATTCGACGAGTCGAGGAGGATATGGGCAAGGAGAGGAATCTAAATTTTTCGCCTCAAGGGAACCGAGACTCCAGAAAAAAATGCATGAGGATCAGGAAACGCTTCAGGAGATCCAGGAGCTTAAACGGATCAATCGGCTCAAGCCGTCCGTGAAGCCCCAGGAGAATGATGAGGCAGATGTAGAAATAGAAGAAACGGAGCCTGCATTGCAGAAATATAAAACGTACATTGCTTTAGTCTGTCTTCTCGCTTCGGCCATCGTGTGGCGCTATATTTATCTGGACCATCCAGATACGGTGCCGCTCGTTATTTCCGTTGTGCTGACCTTGGTACTCGCAGCCGTTGGTTATATGAGCTGGACGGGAAAATGGGGACGCAAGGGCGCTTCGTCTCATACCTATGCGGATTCAGTCCCTGTGCTGGATTCGGAATGGCTTGGCGCAGCTTCTCCTGCACAGCGGAAAAATGACCGTTATCAGGTCGATAAGCTAACCGGATTCGTAGCAGGACGTCAGAAAAAGGATAAGCACTCTTCCAATTCAGATGATCAAGGACAGGAAAGCTGGAGATGGTCTTTTCCTGACGCTGAATCTGAAAATATGGGTAGTCGGGGTGCGGGAGATATAGGTAAAGCTTCTGCACGTCATGACGTGCACGAGCCGCAGAGGAGAGATACGGCTCGGGAAAGTGATTTGGAAGCCAGTGATACCAGCGAGGCATATTATAAGTCGCTGTCTGGTGTGACGGAACTGCTAAATGCTACATCGAGGCAGGAAACGGTGCTGCTTCATGCAGATCAGGGGATACATATTCCACACGTTCAGCAATCACCGATTGCCTGTTTGGAACGCAAGCCACCGGGAAGTGAAGCGGCCGAGCGTATCCGATTGCAGCCGAACCAATTCGTTGCAGGCAGCTTCTTCATCGGAAGAGAGCCGCAATTGGTCCAGTTTGTAGAACATACGGATGGAGTGTCCCGTTCTCATATTGAGCTTTGTATAGATGCAGAAGGACAAGGTCACATTGTTAAGGATTTGTCCTCGACGAACGGAACCGCTCTGAACGGAGAGCCAATGGTGCCTTACAAGGAGTATGCTATGAAGGAAGGAGACACTTTTAAAATAGCCGGAGTGTCCTATACTTATCGACTGGAATCTTTTAAATTTCCCTCCAGCGCTTCTTGAGTGAAGGGTAGTTTGATATGTATAAAGAAGGAGCCCGATTAATGCTACCGGCTTCTTTTGTATTCTAATAGAAAAGAGGAACCCTAGCTGATAAAGATTTTATCAGCTAGGGTTCCTCTTTTAAATTCAATGCTTCTTATGAGGAGAATGTAGCTCCCCCAGTGCCTTCTTCAGTGAAGGATAGTTAAACTGAAACCCGTGCTCCAGCGCTTTGCGCGGGATTACTTTTTGGCCGTCCAAAACGAGGGTACTCATCTCACCGACTAACTTCTGAACGAGAACTCCGGGAACGGTAAACCAGTGTGGGCGGTGGTAAACCTCAGCCACAGTTCTACCAAACTGGTCGTTCGTCAACGGGTGTGGTGATGATGCGTTCACGGCCCCGGTAATATCCGTTGTATGGATGCAGTGAGTGATCAGGCGGACGATATCCTCAATATGAATCCAGCTCATCCATTGGTCACCGCTGCCTATTTTGCCGCCGAATCCGAAGCTGTAAGGCAGCTTCATGAGTGGGAAAGCCCCGCGTTTGCTGTCCAGTACGAGACTAATGCGGAGCTTGATTAACCGGGATTCGGAAGTGTAGGCATTGGAGGCTTCTTCCCACTGCTCGACCACTTGAGACAGAAAGTCTTCCGAATGGCGCGGGCTGGTTTCATCGAACGTTTCAGTGAGAGATGTGCCATATGCGGCGACAGCCGAAGCTTGAATGATGACTTCCGGCTTTTTTTGCAGAACATTTAGCGCTTGGGCCAATTGGGCAACGGACAACAGGCGTGATTGGAGAATTCTTTGCTTGGACTTGTTCGTCCAGCGCTGATTCAGCGTCTCTCCTGCCAGATTAATGGCCGCGTCTGTGCCTTCTAGTGATTCGGGTTTTTGTTTCAGTTCGTTCCAGCTCATGAATTGCAAGCGGGGGCTTGTATCGTGACCTACCAGCGGCTTGCGGGTGATCACTTTCACGGTGTTTCCATCGTCGAGCAGGCTTTTGACCAGTACACTCCCTACCAATCCAGTACCTCCGCATATAATGATATTCATGGAGTTCGACTCTCCTTCCGATTCGCAAAAAAATATATATGTATACAATATAACCCTTTTCGAGAAAAAAACCTCATTTGAATGTTCATTTGCCTCGGTTCTCTTACGTGTAATCCTGATTTGTGTGCACTACCATAAAAGCCATGTTGTTTGATTTCAATAATCACGTTAAAATGATTAAATCAAAATAAGACAAGCATAACAGGATAACAAGGATAAGGGGATGAAACCGAATCATGCTGAAAATTGGTTCTCATGTGTCCTTCTCGGACAAGGGTCTGCTCAGCGCTGCAAAAGAAGCGTCTTCTTACGGGTCCAGCTCGTTCATGATATACACGGGGGCACCTCAAAATACGCGCCGTAAGCCGATGGAATCCATGTATCTGGAGGAAGGCAAGCAGTTGATGGCTGAAAAAGGGATGGAGGATATCGTGGTGCATGCCCCGTATATCATCAATCTCGGCTCTTACAAAGAAAATACCTATGAGCTCGCGGTCAGCTTTCTTCAGGAGGAAATTCGTCGCACCCACGCGATTGGCGTGAAAAACATCGTGCTTCATCCGGGCGCTTTTACTGATAAGGATGCAGAATACGGAATTGGGCGTATCGCCGACGGTTTGAATGAGGTACTGAACGGTGTGAAGGAGACGAATGTCAACATTGCGCTGGAAACAATGGCGGGCAAAGGCACCGAAATGGGCCGCAGCTTCGAAGAAATTGCCTCCATTATAGATAAAGTAGAGCACAACGAGCGTCTTACGGTTTGTATGGATACCTGTCATATTCACGATGCGGGCTATGATATTGTGAATGATCTGGACGGCGTGCTGGAGCAATTTGATCGTATTGTCGGGCTGGATCGCATCGCAGTGGTTCACGTCAATGACAGTAAAAATACGGTTGGCGCCCATAAAGACCGCCATACTCCGATTGGATCAGGCTGGATTGGCTACCAGACCATTCATAACGTGGTACATCACGATGCGCTTCAAGGTCGCCCGTTTATTTTGGAAACGCCATGGATTGGGAAGGAAGCGAAAACCCAGCGTCCGATGTATGAGGTTGAAATCGCTTTGCTTCGCGGGAATGTGAAAGAGCGTTTTGGCGATGAGTTTGTGGGTCAGGTAGAGCAACTGCATTCGTTTTTCAAAAAGCAGGATGTGGATGTGCGTAACTTTGTGCTGGATACCTGGACGCTATTGAAAAATGATGCCAAAGCGAAAAAAGCTGATCCGCGCGAGCCGCTGGAACGTCTGTATGACATGGTAACGGAAGCAGCATTGTTTCCGGAGTTGAGCGAAGAACATATTAATCATCGTCTGATTGCCTGGTTTGCCGGCAGTCATTTGCCAGTGACGGTATAAGCCAAGGGGGATTTGTAGCCACATGGTAAAACATCAGCCAAGCAGTACTCAATCTGTGTATGAAAACCGTGCGCGTATGCTCGTATCCTGTCCTGATGGCCCGGGTATTGTAGCGGCCGTGTCTCGCTTTTTGTACGAGCATGGTGCCAACATTGTTCAATCTGATCAATACACGATGGACCCGTCCGGCGGTATGTTTTTTATGCGGGTTGAATTTGATCTGCCAAACTTGAGTAAAGCCCAGCCCCAATTGGAGCAGGATTTCATCGCGGTTGCACAACAATTCCGAATGGAGTGGACGATTTCAGCGGTCAGCCGCAAGAAAAAGCTCGCCATTTTCGTTTCCAAAGAAGATCATTGTCTGGTGGAGCTACTGTGGCAATGGCAGGCAGGGGATCTGGACGCAGATATTTCTCTGGTGGTCAGCAATCATCCGGATATGAAGAAGTATGTGGAATCGTTCGGTATTCCGTACCACCATATTCCGGTGACAGCCGATACCAAACTGGAGGCGGAACGCCGTCAGCTGGAGGTCATTGGTGAAGATATCGACGTCATTATTTTGGCTAGGTACATGCAAATTATTTCACCTAAGTTCATTGAGCATTACCGCAACCGGATCATCAATATTCATCATTCGTTCCTGCCTGCATTCGTGGGTGGAAAGCCATATGCTCAAGCCTATAATCGCGGTGTGAAAATTATTGGCGCTACCGCGCATTATGTAACTGAGGATCTGGACGGTGGCCCGATTATCGAGCAGGACGTACAGCGGGTAAGCCACGGTGATGATGTCAATGAGTTAAAACGGATCGGTCGCACCATTGAGCGAGTCGTTTTGGCAAGAGCCGTGAAGTGGCATGCGGAGGACCGAATTTTGGTTCATGAAAATAAAACGGTCGTTTTTAACTGATTTTATATTGATTTAAAATGTAAAAGTTCATACTTTTTACAAGCAAAGCCCGTCGAAATGACGGGTTTTTGCTTTTTTCTATGGAAATCGGGTGCCAAAACCGGACAAAATACGTTGTTTTCGCGATTTTATGATTTTTAAACGATTTTCTAAATTAAGTCTCCATCTTCAAGCGTGTTAAGGAACGTTAGTTCCAACGGTAAGGTGGAGATAAATTTCAGTTTGGCGTAGCCAAAAAGGTTTGCTTATTATTTGGATAGGTTTATAATCAGTCGTATCAAGTACAAGGATTGGTATATCAATGAAATTAGATAGTAATAATCATTCAGTGTTCTTATTGAATTATCATCTCGTACTTGTCGTGAAATATAGAAGAAATGTATTTGATGATGAAATATCCGATTATGCAAAAGACATGTTTGTGCGACTTGCGGAGGGTTACAACATAACTCTAATAGAATGGAATCATGACAATAACCATGTTCACGTTCTGTTCAAAGCACATCCGAACACTGAAATGACAAAGTTCATAAATGCGTATAAGAGTGCAAGTTCTCGACTCATCAAAAGAGATTTTCCGCAAGTCAGAAAGAAGCTTTGGAAAGAAATGTTTTGGTCAAGAAGTTTTTGCTTACTTACAACAGGTGGCTCGCCTGTTGAGGTAATAAAGAAGTATATAGAAAATCATGGTCAAAAGTGAGGTGAGAATATATGGATAAATATAATAAAGCATATAAGTTTCGTTTGTATCCAACAGAGGAACAAGCCCACCTTATGCGTAAAACTTTTGGTTGTGTTCGTTTTGTGTATAACAAAATGTTAGCTGAACGCAAGGGAGTATACGAACAATTCAAGGACGATAAAGAAGCCTTGAAAAAGCGAAAGTTCCCTACCCCTGCTAAGTATAAAGATGAGTTTGTTTGGCTGAAAGAAGTCGATTCTTTGGCATTGGCTAATGCTCAATTAAACTTGCAGACTGCTTACAGAAATTTTTATAGTGGAACGACTAATTTCCCTGCATTCAAGAGTAAGAAGGCAAGAAAATCATACACAACCCATGTTGTGAACGGAAACATTATGCTTATGAATGGCTATATCAAATTACCAAAGCTCAAACGGGTGAAAGTAAAACGACATAGAGAAATCCCTGCTGAACATATCATCAAGTCATGTACGATCTCGATGACATCCACTGGGAAATACTACGTGTCTATTCTCACTGAATATGAGACGGAACGTATTCAAAAACAAGTCGAAACCGTTGTTGGGTTAGACTTTACAATGGCTAAACTATATGTCGGTAGTGAGGGTGAGAAAGCCAATTATCCTCGTTTCTACCGTCAAATGTTAGATCGTTTAGTGAAAGCGCAACGTATCTTATCCAGACGTGTGAAAGGTTCTTCTCGCTGGAACAAGCAAAGGATGGTAGTAGCAAAGATTCATGAAAAAATCACCAACCAACGAAAAGACTTTCTACATAAGGAATCACACAAATTGGCCAAACGGTATGATGGCGTGGTCATTGAAGACCTCAATATGAAAGGAATGTCGCAAGCCCTGAACTTTGGCAAAAGCGTTGCTGACAATGCTTGGGGAATGTTCACGACATTTCTCCAATACAAGTTAGAGGAGCAAGGAAAAAAACTGATAAAAATAGACAAGTGGTTTCCATCGTCTAAGACTTGCTCGTGTTGCGGTAAAGTAAAGGAATCTCTATCCCTTTCTGAACGTATATTCCACTGTGAATGTGGTTTTGTGTCAGATAGGGATGGGAACGCTTCTATCAATATCAGAAGCGAAGGATTGCGGCTGTTAGAGCAATTGTAGTCCACAATAGAGCATGGTTCAGGCTTGATAGCTAAGTAAATTTCGTACCGTTAGGTACGATTACCTTAGAAGCCCTCACCTCTAAGCGTTAGCGTAAGTGGAGGGTAGTTCACATGAGCTTAATACTGGTATATTTGTATAAGGACTCGGTACTACATGTTCACAACGATCTTCATAAACGATCTAGCAAACCTGAACGGCAAATGGTACAATATTCAAGAGTGTATAAGTCATATTGAAACATTCAAGCAGATTCACTCACTTCAATGAGCGTCGTTTCTATATCAGACGGCGGTATTGGCGAGCATGACCGAATGTAATTGGAATACTTTTCACAATATGAGGAGGTTAACCATGACTGACCAGAATCAAGCGATTCAAAAGGATGAAAACTTCACGATCGACAACTTGTCCATTACGACAATCCGTACGTTGGCAATTGATGCCATTGAGAAGGCAAACTCGGGACATCCCGGCATGCCGATGGGTTCCGCGCCGATGGGCTACCAACTTTTTGCTAAAACGATGAATCATAACCCGAATCACCCTACATGGATTAACCGTGACCGTTTTGTACTGTCCGCAGGACACGGCTCCATGCTGCTGTACAGCTTGCTGCACCTGAGCGGTTATGATCTGCCTATGGAAGAACTGAAACAATTCCGTCAATGGGGCAGCCTTACACCAGGTCACCCGGAGTTTGGACACACCGCTGGCGTAGACGCTACGACCGGACCTCTGGGACAAGGTGTAGCTATGGCCGTAGGTATGGCAATGGCTGAAGCTCAACTGGGTGCAACCTATAATAAAGACCAATTCAAAGTTGTGGATCACTTCACGTATGCAATCTGCGGCGACGGCGATCTGATGGAAGGCCTGTCTCACGAAGCGGCTTCATTGGCTGGACGTCTGCGTCTGGGCAAACTGATCGTATTGTTTGATTCCAATGATATTACACTGGATGGCAAGCTGGACCTATCTTCTTCCGAAAGTGTTGCCAAACGCTTTGAAGCCTACAACTGGCAAGTACTGCGCGTAGAGGATGGTAACGACCTTTCAGCGATCCAAAAAGCGATTGAGGAAGCGCAAGGCGACTCGACACGCCCTGCGTTGATTGAAGTGAAAACAGTCATCGGCTACGGAAGCCCGAACAAGCAAGGTAAAGGCGGACATGGCGGTACTCACGGTTCTCCACTGGGCGCAGACGAAGCCAAGCTGACTAAAGAATTTTACAAATGGGTATACGAAGAGGACTTCCACGTACCCCAAGAGGTTCGCGAGCATTTTGCTAAAGTAAAAGAGCGCGGCATCACAGCGAACAAAGCATGGGATGAGCAGTTCGCGAAATACAAAGCAGCTTACCCTGACCTGGCAGCTCAGTTCGAAACAGCCGTAAGCGGCGACCTTCCAGAAGGATGGGACCGTGATCTTCCGAAGTACACAACTGAAGACAAAGCAGTTTCGACTCGTGTGGCTTCTGGTAACGCACTGAACGGATTGGCTCCAAACGTACCATTCCTGACTGGCGGATCTGCCGATCTGGAAAGTTCCACGATGACACACTTGAACAACCTGACGAACTTTACGCCAGAAGACTATGCCGGCCGTAACATCTATTTCGGTATCCGCGAGTTCGGTATGGCTGCTGCGATGAATGGTATGACATTGCATCAAGGGGTAAAAGTATTCGGCGGTACATTCTTCGTGTTTACGGATTACTTGCGTCCAGCCGTTCGTCTGGCAGCTCTGATGGGATTGCCTGTAACTTACGTTCTGACTCACGATAGTATTGCTGTTGGTGAAGATGGCCCGACTCATGAGCCGATCGAACAATTGGCTTCCCTGCGTATTATCCCGAACCTGACGGTTATCCGTCCAGCGGATGGTAATGAAACTTCCGCTGCTTGGGCTTACACGCTGGAAAACAAGAAAAACCCAGTTGCTCTGGTATTGACTCGCCAAAACCTGCCAATCCTGGCTGCTACTGCTGAACATGCACGCGAAGGTATCAAACGCGGTGCTTATGTCGTTGCAGATGCGACAGACGGTACACCGGTTGCTCAAATTCTGGCTACAGGTTCCGAGGTACAACTGGCTGTTAAAGCTCAGGAAGCACTTGCGGAGCAAGGTATCCAAGTACGCGTCATCAGCTTCCCAAGCTGGGATCTGTTCGAAAAACAAGACAAAGCATACAAAGATTCCGTTCTGCTGCCTGAAGTAAAAGCTCGTTTGGCTGTAGAAATGGCTTATCCACTGGGCTGGGAAAAATATGTCGGCGACCAAGGCGACATTCTTGGTATTAGCACATTTGGCGCATCCGCACCTGGCGACCGCGTCATTAAGGAATATGGCTTTACGGTAGAGAACGTTGTTAATCGTGTAAAAGCTTTGTTGAAATAAAACAATCTTTTAACAGACAGTCGTAACCTAAGCAAGGCTTACGGCTGTTTGTTTCATACATCGAGGAAATTTGCAGCCGTGCGTATTTTCATACTGAGGCTTGGAGCAAATTTATGTTATGATCCATAAATATTCATTCAACAATTGATGAGCAGATGAGGGGGATAACGAATGACACAGTTTGATGGAGTCAGCGTAGTTAAAAAAGCAAATGTATATTACGACGGTCAGGTCACAAGCCGTACGGTTATTTTGGGTGATGGCAGTAAGGTAACATTGGGGATTATGCTGCCGGGAACGTATGAATTCGGCACGGATTCTCATGAGATCATGGAGATTTTGGCTGGGGATTTGAAAGTACTGCTTCCGGATACTGAGCAATGGCTGGAAATACAGGGAACGGCAACGTTCCACGTGCCTGCGCAATCTTCCTTTAAGCTGGAAGTACGAAGCGTAACAGATTACTGCTGTTCTTACCCGGAATAAGTTAGTGAAAAAAGGGCAAGCACCACTCGACTTTAAGCCAAGTGTACTTACCCTATAAGCTACGCGATATGTACAAAAGCACAGCAACATGGTTAAAAAGAAGGATGCGGCTTATTTGAGTGGCTTACCGCCAATAGTGTGACCGATCCACGCCTCATAGGTCTTCACGACAGCGGACAAGTCCTCGTCGCCGTAGCCTTGCGTTTGCCCGGCTTGAAACAGGCTTTTGGCAATGGACAGCATAGGCGTCGGGATGGACAGGCTATCCGTCAGCGAAGCAGCGAGCTTCAAGTCTTTGAGCATCAAGGCAAGTGAGAACTGGTTGCTGAAATCATGCTCGATAATTTTACGTCCTTTCAGGTCAGCAGCCTTGCTGCCTGCCGATCCGAGCTGTACCAGCTCAAGGAAGCTGTCCGCCGGAATACCGGATTTGGCGGCGATGGCAAAGCCCTCAGCCAGAGCGAGGTTGTTAATACCGACCATCGTGTTATGTGCGAGCTTGGCTACGGCCCCGCTGCCATTCGGTCCCATGTGGAGCACTTTTTTGCCCAGAGTATCAAAAACGTCTGATTGTGCGGCAATGGCCTCCGCGTCACCGCCGACCATAAACACGAGCGTACCGTCCACAGCAGCAGGCTTACTGCCCGTTACCGGAGCATCAATGAAGGAACAGCCCAGCTTGTCCGCCTCGATGGCTAGTTGTTTGACCAGTTCAGGTGAAATGGTGCTGTTGTCCATCACGGTTACACCAGACGTAAGACCGGCAAACACGCCGTCTTCGCCGTAGTAGATATCACGGATCGAGTGATCATCGCTGACCATGGTAATGACCAGCTGTTGACCTTCAGCCGCCTCACGAGGCGTTGAAGCCGTACGTGCGCCTTGCTCTGCCAGTGGTTGGCAGCGTGAGGCGGTGCGATTGTAGACCGTGACTCCATATCCCTGCTTCAGCAGATTGGATGCCATCGGGGCGCCCATGGTGCCCAGTCCAATAAATCCGATGTTTTTCATAGCTAATCACCTTTCTTGTTGGAGGTTGCCGTAAGATGCACATGCGAGTTCGGCTTGAATTGACTGTTTAAACAGGTTGATCTCCATATATTGTAGCATGGGTACGCCGCCCTATCTACACTAGGGTTTGGCAAAGGCACCGGACACACAGGTAACGCAAGCTTGTCAGGCTCTGCAAATTAAAGTATCCTATTCCTAAGTCCTTATGTTCGTATGCATAGTCTTAGCAATACAAAACAGGAGGTTTTAAACATGTCTAAAAAAGTTCTTTTTGATTATACCAAAGCGCTCTCCTTTGTAGGGCAGCACGAAATTGATTATTTTGCAGAACCCATCAAGCTGGCTCATGAGCAGCTCCATAACCAAACCGGTGTAGGCTCCGATTTCCTGGGTTGGATTGACTTGCCTACCAATTATGATAAAGAAGAGTTTGCACGCATCCAAAAAGCTGCTGCTAAAATCCAAAGTGATTCCGAAGTGCTGATCGTCATCGGCATCGGCGGTTCTTACCTTGGCGCACGCGCTGCGATTGAAATGCTGTCGCATTCCTTCCATAATGCACTGCCTAAGGACAAGCGCAAAGGCCCAGCTGTTTATTTTGCAGGCAACAACATCAGCTCTACATATGTAAATCATCTGTTGGAACTGATTGAAGGAAAAGACTTCTCCGTGAATGTCATTTCTAAATCAGGTACAACAACAGAGCCAGCGATCGCTTTCCGCGTATTCCGTGCGGCTCTGGAGAAAAAATACGGTAAAGAAGAAGCGCGCAAACGCATTTATGCAACAACAGATAAAGAACGTGGCGCTCTGAAAAAACTGGCTAACGAGGAAGGCTACGAATCCTTCATTATTCCTGATGATGTAGGTGGCCGTTACTCCGTGCTGACAGCAGTAGGCTTGCTGCCGATTGCTACAGCTGGTATTAACATTGAGGAAATGCTCCAAGGGGCGGCAGACGCTTCCAAGGAATACAGCAATCCGAATGTAGCTGAGAACGAGGCTTACCAATATGCAGCCGTTCGTAACGCTTTGTACCGCAAAGGTAAAGCCATTGAAATTCTCGTGAACTATGAGCCGTCCCTGCATTTCGTTTCCGAGTGGTGGAAACAATTGTACGGCGAAAGCGAAGGCAAGGATTACAAAGGGATCTACCCTGCTTCCGTCGACTTCTCGACTGACCTGCATTCCATGGGACAATTCATCCAGGAAGGTAGCCGTAACATGTTCGAGACGGTTATCCAAGTGGAAAATGTACCTAGCCACATCACCATCGAAGCAGATGAGGATGATCTGGATGGACTGAACTTCCTGGCAGGCAAAACGGTGGACTTTGTAAATAAAAAAGCATTCCAGGGTACACTGCTGGCTCACACAGACGGACAAGTACCGAATCTGATCGTGAACATTCCTGACCTGAGCCCTTACTCCTTCGGGTACCTGGCTTATTTCTTCGAAAAAGCTTGCGGCATCAGCGGCTACCTGTTGGGTGTGAATCCGTTCGATCAACCGGGCGTAGAAGCTTACAAGAAAAACATGTTTGCTCTGTTGGGTAAACCAGGCTTCGAAGAGCAAAAGGCTGAGCTTGAAGCGAGATTGTCCGAATAAGGAAGCTGTAAACTCCTGACCGAAACAGGATTTCAGATAGGAGCGTTATAGCGTCTAGCACCAAATAGAGTACAGGAAAGCAGTTCACCAGCTGCCAGAAGCGGGGGACTGCTTTCCTGTAAAATGAAGTAAGGAAGGTTATTTGTGATATGTTGGAACAATACCGAACTGTACGCGACTCCGGCAGCAAGGAAATTGTGATCCGGAAATCCCGTTTTATCGGCCACATCCAGCCTGTTCAGACCGAGGAAGAAGCGGCGGCTTTTATCGAGCGCATTAAAAAAGAGCATTGGAACGCAACCCATAATTGTTCTGCCTACATGATCGGAGAACGAGACGAAATTCAGAAGCAATCGGATGACGGAGAACCGAGCGGTACGGCGGGCAAGCCCATTTTGGAGGTTATTCGTAACCAGAAGCTGAAAAATGTGGCGATTGTCGTTACCCGTTACTTTGGGGGGATTTTGCTGGGAGCAGGCGGTCTGATTCGTGCATATTCAGACGGTGCTGTTGCAGCAATCGAGGCAGGGGATGCGATTACGCGTGTGCTGCATCGTGAAATTTTCGTGAAATTGGATTACACCTGGTTGGGCAAAGTGGAAAATGAATTGCGGAATCGCAGCATCCGTACTGGAGAAACCATGTTTACGGATAAAGTTACCTTAACCTGTCTGCCGCTGGCTGGTGATGCGGAATCCTTCAGCAACTGGATAACAGACTTGACACAGGGACAATTGCTTGTGTCGGAGGGAGAGCAGCTTTACTTTATTGAAGGGGAATAAATAATATGGCTAGAAGAGCAGTAGAACAGGAGTTGTCAAGAGGGCGGATTCTGGAAGCGGCTAGGCACTTGTTTATTACCAAGGGCTACCGTGCTATTTCAATGCGCAGCATTGGCCAACATCTGGGTTACAGTCATGGTTCGTTATACTATCATTTTAAAGAGAAGGCTGAACTGTTCTACGCCATTGTGATTGAGGATTTTAATACGTTACGCGGGATTCTACTGCAAGAAGCAACAGGCACGCCGGATGATGGTCTGAACAGACTGGAGCACTTGATGCTGAAGTTCATCCGTTTTGGCTTGGAAAATCCTTATCAGTACGAAATTATGTTCATGATGCACGATGAAGAACTGTTCGCTTACTGTCGCACGGAGCAAAACCGTTGTGTAGAATTATTCGCGTCCATGATCCGTCAGGAATTAAGTGATCAAGGACATCCAGAGGAGGAATGCTCACGAGTACCGAAAAGTCTGTTTTTGTCTATGCACGGCTTTGTGTCCTTTTACATTCAGGATGGTTTAACTTTTGAAGAGATCAGGCCCGCTGCTTTGGCACATGTAAAGCTGCTGTGCAGAAACCTATGAGCGTACCTGCAATCACATGCCTCGGCTATGAATCTGTAGGACACTTTTCTGGGTATATTCACTTCATGACGGTGCCTTATCATTACGGTACTTTGCGAAAGCGATTAAGATTGTAATAGACGATGATGCATCCAGCAGGAGAACATCATCGTCTGTTTTTTTTGCATGGTCAGCCTCTCATGATTTTTACATAATACTGACGTCTGCGTGGCCCGTCGAATTCGCAAAAATAAAGCCCCTGCCACCGTCCGAGCAGCAACTTTCCATCATGAATAATGACAGTCTGAGGGGGTTCCGTGGTGCTCTCCCTTCTTCTTATATTTTACCCATTTTACTCTACCCATTTAACAGCCGACGTAATATATAGAGTTGACGACGAAAGCTTTCCTTTGATAAAGTATCACATAAGAAAAACATAGTATATACATTGGAATAATAAAATGATTTCAAATGGGTACGCGCTTTGCGGTAAGCAAGGATGCTGCTGTTCCGACACAGGTTCAGAAGTGGAAAGGGAGTGTACGGTTATGCATGTGGAGGTAAGGGGTTTAAACAAGCATTTCGGTAGTTTTCATGCGGTTAAGGACGTATCCTTTGATATTCAAGCGGGTCATCTGATTGGTTTACTCGGTCCGAGTGGTGGCGGTAAAACGTCCATCCTTCGGATTTTGGCGGGTCTGGAGCAACCGGATGCGGGAGAAATTCGTTTTCACGGAAAAAGGGTAAACGAGTTGGCCCCGCAGGAGCGTGGAATCGGATTTGTATTTCAAAACTATGCTTTGTTTAAGCACATGAGCGTGTATGACAATATTGCTTTTGGTCTAAAAGTGAAAAAAAGCTCTAAATTCCGCATCAAGGAACGCGTCACAGAGCTGGTCGAGCTGACAGGACTCAAAGGCTTCGAGCACCGTTATCCGCATCAGTTGTCTGGTGGACAGCGACAGCGAGTTGCTTTTGCGCGCGCTTTGGCACCGGAGCCTCAATTATTGTTGCTGGATGAGCCTTTTGCAGCCATTGATGCCAAGATCCGTCAGGAGCTGCGTACCTGGCTGCGGGAGCTGATTGAGCGGGTGGGGATCACTTCGATTTTCGTCACCCATGATCAGGATGAGGCAATTGAAGTAGCAGATGAAATTATGGTAATTAATCAGGGACGGCTGGAGCAGAAGGGAACACCTTGGGATATTTATAAAAAGCCGGGGACCCCTTTCGTAGCTTCCTTTATTGGAGAATCGACGGTGATCGAACAGGCGGGGAATCTCAAAGGCTTCGATCAAGCTGCTGGAGTGGGAGCACGTGCCTTGATCCGTCCGGAGTATATTGATGTTGGACCGAGCGAGGAGTTTGCGCTTCTGTCGGCGACCGAGGAAGGCATTGTGAAGCATTTGCATTTTCGGGGGAGTGAGTGGATGGTTGAAGTACAGGTCGGGGATCATCGGCTCATGACGTACCGTTCGCTGGAGAAGTCCACATTGGAGCCTGGTCAGCAGGTGCGTGTGCTGGTGCATCGGGCTTATCTGTATAACGATCAGTCCAGTTGGATGGTGGAAAACCGCCTGAAGAAAGATCCAATGCCTATCATGATTTAATCATAAAATGATCACGCATGAGGGGATGTCCAGCCTGATTTCAAGGTTTGGGCATGCTCCTTTTGGCGTTGGGCGCTGGCAGGATTTACGTAAACCTGATGTGTTCGCTATAATAATAGTAAAAACATCCAGATAGATAGGAGTTAAACCATGAATTGGCTTATTTTTCTTGGCACGGGGGATGCGATGGGGGTTCCGCGTGTATATTGTGATTGTTTCGTATGCACAGAGGCTCGTACGACAGGGGCGAATGTAAGGCTGAGATCGTCTGTGCTGATCGAAAGTGGGACGGAGGACTTTATGATTGATTGCGGCCCGGACTGGCGCAAGCAGATGGAAATGCGCGGGCTTCGCTTCAGCCGTACAATCCTCGTGACGCACGCACATTTTGACCATATTGGAGGACTGCCAGAATGGGCGGATGCCTGTCGCTGGACGGGTAACAGAGGCCGTTTGTACGCTCCACAAGAGGTAATCGACACGATCCTGCGTCAATTTTCCTGGCTTCCGGGGCATCTTGACCTTATCCCTGTCGATCAGGGAGTGCAACTTGGGGGATGGAATATCCAGGGATGGCGTGTGAATCACGGGAAGAATGGTTATGCCTACGCTTATCGACTGGAAAAGGACGGCTTCTCGTGGGCCTATTGTTCGGATTCGATCGGACTAAATGATGCGGAAATCCTGCCCCTGCACAATCTGGATTTGCTCGTGCTGGGAACGAGCTTTTATCATGAGGAGGCTGAATATGCGACCCGCTCGGTATACGACATGCTGGAAGCTCAGGAGCTTATAGGAAGACTCAAACCCAACCGCACGGTATTTACACATATGTCTCATGATGTGGATGTCACACGCAACTACGGGCTTCTGGAAGGGATCAGCCTGGCACAGACCGGTATGAGCCTGCCATTGGAGTAATGCTGTCCCTTACATCGTCCGGCTGATCCGGAGAAGGGTAGCTATACCTTCTTTGATTTGCAGCTCGTTGGCATACGAATAGGACAATCTCACATGCGTTTTGCCTTCCACGCCAATCGGATCGAATACATTACCCGGTACGAAGGTGACCGATTCCTGCGCACATTTGGCGAGCAGTTCATTTGGTTTCAATGTAGAAGGCAACTGGAGCCACAGACTGAGACCGCCTGCCGGGCTGGTCCATGTCCAGCCGGAATCGCGAAGGCTGTCTTCCATCGTTTCCTTGCGAATCTGGAGCGCGATACATAGCTTTTTGAGATGCTGCTGCATGCGTGGAGATTGAAAATATTGCAGGAACAGCTTCTGATTCAGCAGTGGCGAGCCGTTATCTACCAGCGCTTTGACGTTCAACAGGCTGTTCATGAGCTGTGGTCGGCAGGTCACGGCTGCGATTCGCAGACCTGGCGCGACATATTTGCTGTAGCTGCGAATGTAGACGACGCTTCCCGAAATATCATAAGCAAAAATAGGTGACGGCGGCTTTTGCCCAAAGCTGATGTCATAGGTGCTGTCGTCCTCGACAATAAGGCAACCGTAGCGCTCGGCCAGCTCGGGCAGATGTTTGCGCTGTTCATCGGGTACCGTGAAGCCAGTCGGGTTATGAAACGTTGGATTGATATAGAACACACGTGGCTTTTCTGTTTTCATGCACCATTCAATCTGTTCCATGTCATAACCTTCCGGTCGGATATCGGTCATCGTCAGACGGGCACCTTGTCTGCGGAATATTTCCATAGCAGGACCATAGGCGGGACGCTCGGTCAACACGCGGTCTCCTGTCCGGATCAGAGAACGGGAAATCAGGTCGATGGCCTGCTGAGCGCCGGAGGTAATCAGCACTTCGTCCGGTGACAATGCAAAATGCTTATCGACACTAAAATGTTGCGCCATCGCATCCCGAAGCTCGGCATCGCCCTGTACAGAGGAATAGGTGGCCGCTACTTTCGGATGCTTTTCAAATACCTTCATCATCAGTTCTCCCCAAAATCGGTTGGGCAGGAGAGACGGGTCAATCAGCGCTTTGGAAAACTGAAAATTCGCATTCACCGATTGAACGCGGCTAAGTCCATCCATTCCCCTCCAGGCTGAAACAGACGGATCATCTGCTGCATGAGCCGATTCGGAGTGAAACGTGAGATCAATGGACGAATGCCCCGAGTAGCCAGCATATTTCGCATGCCGGGGCGTTTGGGAAGCAAGAACGTAATATCCTGATTTGTCCTTTACATAGACCATTCCCCGTTGCTTCAACTCCTGATATGCCCGGAAAACGGTTAGCCGATGTACACCCAGTTCCTGAGCCAGGCTTCGTACGGACGGCAGCTTCGTGTCTGCTTGCCAATCCCCGCGATCAATCCGCACAGTCACATAATGGATAACCTGCTCATATAGCTTTAAGGCATGATCGGCCGAAAAGAGTAATTCGCTGTTGTTCTTGCCCACGCTGTCCACGCTCCTTTTGTGTGTATTTTACTATAAAACATCTCAAAACCTCATACAACTGTTCTGTGGTTACACATCTGTTCTATCTGTCTCCCTGTATGCTTGAAAGCAGCTGAAGGGAGAGGGACGTATCATGGTTGGTATCGCGTTTACGGTAATGTGTCTTATTTTTGGTACAACGTTTTTGGCTATAAAAGTGGGGGTAGAAGCAGGACTTCCGCCGTTTTTGTCGGCAGGCGTGCGTTTTTTCGCAGCAGGGGCTATATTGTTTATCGCCATGAAGCTGACGGGGAAGGTTCGCTGGTCGTTATTATGGCGGAAGGAAATGGTATTCATTGGAGTGGGCACGACCTTCGGTACGTTTTCGGCCTTGTATTGGGCAGAGCAATATGTCAGCTCGGGCATCGGAGCCATTTTGTCAGCTACCGGACCGATGATGATCGTTATTTTGCAATCCATGCTTCTAAGGCAAAAAACGTCGCGGATTACGGTCATTGGCTGCATGATTAGCTTTCTCGGAGTGGTGCTGGTGCTGCTGCCCGGATTGGTAGTTCAGATCAGTGGCCTGTGGCTAGCAGGATGCCTTGTCATTTTGCTGGGGGAGCTCTGTTATTCCGGGGGCGCTCTTTATTCCAAGCGGGTGATGGATGTATTTCGTGAAACGAGCCCGATTGCTCTGAATGCGGCGCAAATGCTGCATGGAGGATGGATGCTGCTGGTACTGTCTGCGATTACGGAGCCGTGGAGTTCTGAGGGGTGGCAGTACCTTCCTGCTATGGGCTCTTTATTGTACCTGATTCTGTTTGGGTCGATGATTGGACATACACTGTTCTACTGGCTCATGGAGCGTACAAATCCTCTTTTCCCGACGACGTGGCTGTATATTTCACCGCCGATTGCGGTGGGGTTGGGAGCGTTGTTGTACGGAGAGCAGGTAAGCTGGTGGATGCTGGCGGGGGTGCTGCTCATTATGACCGGATTAATTCTTATGAACAATGGAATGATCCGTCTGGTGAACAGGCGAAAGGTGCGTTCTGCTGCCTGATATGTTGAATTTGTTAGGCATCCTATGATTTGACAGAAAAAACCTCCAAGCTGCCGCGTGTTACTGAACATGCGACGTTTGGAGGTTTTGTTGTGCTGCTTCATTGATCTCAATTATTCAGCATTCAGCACGAATTTGTCGATGGCGTGCTTAACACCGTCTTCGTTATTGCTGCTAGTGATGTAATCAGCCAGCCTTTTCAAATCAGGAATGGCATTCTCCATCGCTATGCCGAGACCCGCACATTCGAGCATTTCGTGATCATTCCAGGAGTCGCCGATCGCAATTGTTTCGGACAGATCACAGCCATAATGGTTAGCAAGGAAGGTAAGAGCGTGGCCCTTGGTGCCTTCGTGATGCATGATTTCCAGAAAATGGGGCTTGGATTTGGTAATATGCACTTCACTGCCGAGTAGCTGGCGAAGTTCCGGGATCAGCTTGTCCAGCACTTCCGGCTCATCAATAATCAGCATTTTAGGAGTAGGCAATGCTACCACTTTGCTGAATACAGGCTCTACAAAATATTCTGTATTGTTCAGCTCGGTGTAATCCTTGATTTTCTGATTATCTTCACGTGTGTACAATTTGTCATCTATATACGTTTGCAGATGCAGATTGCGTTCCACGCAGAATTCATGCAAGCGACGTGCGGCCACGAGCGGAACATAACGCTCATACAGCACGTTTTCGTCCAGCAGGTTTTTAATCAAGGCACCTTGGTACGTAATGATTGGAACGTTCAAGCCAGTTTGGCGGGCGAGTTGTTTGGCAGATGCATAAGCACGTCCTGTTGCAAGTGTAACCACGACACCTTTGGCTACAGCAGCTTCAAGCGCCAGTTGCGTTGCAGGAGTAACTTCTTTCTGATCGTTAATGAGTGTATCATCAATATCAATAGCAATTAATTTATACATATCGGTATTCTCTCCTTTATCTCTATCATGGGGCAATGTTCAAATTGTATCTTATAATATTCAAAATGACAATATCAGAATGAAAAGGGGACGACTCCTTTAAGAGCCTGTCCCCTTATAACCACTAAAGAATTGGATTGAATCCATGGAAAAAAGAAACTGTTAGTCTTCCAAAAATACGAGTCCGACAAAATCGTCCAGCTCAATATTGCCGAAATAATGCTTCAAATCGAGAGAGGACAAGGCTTGACGAACCTCACCTTCATCGTAGCGTTTGCCGCGCAGAATATTTTCAATATCAGCGACGTCACCCACACCGAAGAAATCGCCGTAGATTTTAATATCACGGATGTAGCCTTCCTTGAGATCCATGCGGATATCAATAATGCCGACCGGAAATTTACGTGTGTGCTTGATATTGCTTTCAGGAGATTGCCCGTAGTTCCAGTCCCACAATTGGTAGCGCTCAGCGGAAATTTTATGGATTTTGGCCCAATCGGCATCGGTTAGCTTATATTGGGGTACCTGATCCAGCTCTGCATCGAATATGTAACGCAACAACTCCTCGCGGAATTGCTCAATGGTCATCTCACGATCCATTAGCTCGCTGATGTTGGCGACGCGGCTGCGGACAGATTTAGTGCTTTTGGATTTAAACTTTTCGGGATTGGCATGCAGTGATGTAGCCACATTATCCAGATTCAGGTTAAACATCAATGTACCGTGGCTGAACATGCGTCCGCGCGTGGCAAATTGGGCGTTCCCTGAAATTTTGCGCTCACCGACCTGAAGATCGTTGCGGCCGGTCATTTCGGCTTCCACATTCATTTGGCGCAGGGCGTCAATGACAGGTTGTGTGAATTTGAGGAAATTATGAAAGGACTCCCCGTTATCCTTGGTAATGAAGCTGAAATTTAAATTACCGAGGTCATGATATACCGCTCCGCCACCGGACAGGCGACGAACGACTTGAATGTTGTTGTCTCTGACAAACTCGGCGTTGATTTCTTCAATGGTATTTTGATGCTTGCCTATAATAATAGAAGGCTGATTAATGTAAAACAGCAGATAGCTGTCATCCAGCGGAAGATGCTTGAGCGCGTACTCCTCAATGGCAAGATTAATGGTTGGGTCGTGTATGCCCTGGTTGTCGATGAACAGCATGTCCATTCCTCCGTATATAACCTGTGTAGTTTTATGTGTACCTCCTTCTATTGTATCCCAAGTGAGCGATACACAAAAGCTCATTTGCATTGACGGGACGCGAAAAGCAGCCCCATAATGGAGCTAAATGATTCGGAACGGTCGGAAAGGAATGATAGGCAATGATAGAGGTTTACGGTCACGGCGGGGACAGGGAGACGGCTGCGGCGACATTCGGCGGGGCGGCTGCGGATTTTGTGGATTTTAGCGTAAATATTAATCCGCTGGGTCCGCCACCGGAGGTGCTTGAGGTGCTGCAAAGCGCGTTGGACACTGTGGTTCGCTATCCAGACCCTGGACACCGGAATTTTAAAAATATGCTGGCGCGGCGACTGCATGTTCCACCAGAGTCGCTGAGTATCGGAAACGGCGCGGCTGAGAGCATAGCGTTGCTGTTACTGGGACTGGCTCCCAAACGTGTGGGCACGGTGGAGCCGTGCTTTTCGGAATATGCCGAGCTAGCGGGTAAATTTGGAGCCGAGGTAAGCAGGGTGTACGGCAAGGCCTCGCTTCAATGGAAGGCGGATGTTGAAGACATACTCCAGCTCATGGGGCAGGTGGATGTTCTGTTCCTCGGTCAGCCGAATAATCCGAACGGTGTACAATACGGTGATCAGGAGCTGCGCGAGCTGGCAGAGGGGGCGGGGAAAACGGGCACTGTGCTGGTGGTGGATGAAGCATTTATTGATTTTATCCCGCAGGAGCGGCAAATTTCACTGTTGCCTGTGCTGGATCGGTATCCCCATGTGATTTTAATCCGGTCGATGACCAAATTTTATGCGATTCCGGGCTTGCGTCTGGGCTATGCGATTGCTCATCCGGACTACATCCGGCGAATGACGGCCAAGCAGGTGGCCTGGAGCGTGAACGGACTGGCGTTGCTGGCTGGTGAGGCGTGTTTGCGGAGTGGTGAGGCGTACGAGCGCCGCACGCAGGAGCTGATAGCTACGGAGCGCAGCCGTCTGCTGACCGCTTTGGCGGAATGGGGCTGCGGTGTCATCCCCGGTGAAGCGAATTACGTGCTGGCACGAGCGCCGGGGACGTGGAGCGCATCGGCCATTCAGCAGGCGCTTGGACAGCGCGGGATTCTTATACGGAGCTGTGCCATGTATCCTGGGCTGACGACGAGCCATTTTCGAATTGCGGTCAAGGACGCGGAAGCCAACGGTATGCTGCTGTCTGTATTGGGCGAAGTGCTGGAAGAGGAACGGCGGCGTGACAGTTAGCTTGATCATGATGGCTGCATATCTTCTGGACAGGCTGATCGGCGATCCGAGGTGGCTGAAAACATCGTGGACGCGATTATTTCCCCGCTTTTCTATACCTTGATCGGGGGAGTGCCATGAGCTCTGGCTTATCGTGCCGTGAATACTCTCGATTCCATGGTTGGCTTGAAGGGGGAACCCATTTTGTCTGATGCTCTACCTTCTGTTCTGGTCGTCACGCATGGTGGAGTGATTCGTCAGTTGGCTTGTATACTGGTACTGGGTCATGTTTTTTGGAGCCTGAATCCGAAGCCGGGAGCGGCCATTACGATTCGGTTGAGGCTGGGAGAGCGACACCAGTGGATAGGAAAGGTGCTTTCTTTTTAGGTCAGATAAGGGCAGGTAAAAAACAGGCGGTTTGGGTTGTAAGCCCGTCTTTTTTAACCTATAATCATCAAGTAAAAGAACGGCTTGACCAACACTACATCAAATATCCAGCAGACGAGGTTGGCGCAGTGGGATGAAACCCTCGGGTTCTTTCCAGTGCGCTGTTAAAAGGGAAGCCGGTGTGAATCCGGCGCGGTCCCGCCACTGTAAATGGAAAAATGCCAGCCCGCTATGCTTTATGTGCCACAAAGCATATGAAGGAGCAGTAGGCTGTCGCATGTTTCTGTAAGTCAGGATACCTGCCCGTCCGCCTGTCACCATAGTCCTCGGAAAGGATGACGTGTTCGCAGTGACTGTCCATGCGGAAGAAACTGCCGCCTGCGTACGAGCTGCGCTAATGTGACCCCTGTGTCCTTACCTGAGGATGCAGGGTTTTTTTGAAAGGAAAAGAAGGCTGGATTTAGCAGATATCGGATGATGTTCAAGTAACGCTCTTAAAAGAATTTATATGGAGGGGTGTAAATCATGGCAGGGAATAAATTAAAGGTCTGGACCACAGGCTTATTGGCTCTGATCTTGGTGGTTGTGCTGAGTGCATGTGGAGCTAACGGAAAGAACGCTGAAAATAAAGGGGTTCAAGCCTCACAGCAACCGGGACAGACAGTAACCGCTCAGGAGCCTCCGGGCAAAACGGTCTACCCGCTGACCATTAAGGATGCGACCGGACAGGAGTTTACGTTCAAAAAAGCGCCGGACAAAATCGTTTCCGTCTCTCCGGCTGAAACCGAGGCGCTGTTTGCCATCGGACTGGATAAGGAAATTGTCGGCGTATCCGACTATTCCGATTACCCGGAAGCAGCTACGAAGAAGCCCAAAGTGGGCGGTATTATGAAGCCGAATGAAGAGGCGATCATTGCTGCGAATCCGGAAGTCGTTTTTGCAGGGATATCACTCAGTGAGCAGTCTACGACCAAGCTGCGTGACTTGGGAATTATGATTTTTAAAACCGAGCCGAAAACGGTTGAAGATGTCATGGATAATATTGAACTATATGGGAAAATTACCGACCATCAGAAAGAGGCTAGAGCGGTAACCGACAAGATGAGAGCAGATGTAGCGGAAGTGAAAAACGGTGTTGAAAATATCGGTAAAGGGCAGAAGCTGAGAGTATACGTCGAATTTTCACCCGGTTGGACGGTCGGTAAGGGCGAGTTTATGGATGAGCTGATTTCTTTGGCGGGCGGGGAAAATGTCGCTGCAACCCAAAAGGGCTGGTACCAGATCAATGAGGAAAATATTATTGCGGCCAATCCAGACGTAATTTTATACAGCAAAAATGTCAAGGACGACAAAACTGGCCAGACGCTCGGCGATATTATCAAAGCCCGTAGTGGATGGGATCAAATATCGGCTGTTCGTCACAACCGGGTGTTTGCCGTGGATGATAATCTGATCAGTCGTCCGGGTCCGCGCGTAACGGAAGGTCTCAAGGAAGTGGCCAAGGGCGTATATCCTGAAATTTTCAAATGAATCGTAGACTGATTGGCTTTGGAGGGACAGGTCTTGCCTTATTGCTGCTGACGCTGCTGCTCTGTCTCGGCATCGGCTCGGTCAAGCTTCCCGTCAGCCAAATCACGTGTATTCTGGTCAACCATCTGCCGTGGTTAGGTGAGACGTTTACACCGGATTGGAATCCATCCACAGAGCAGATTATTTTGAAGATCAGACTGCCGCGTGTCTTATTGGGAATGCTGGTAGGCGCAGCGCTTGCGCTGGCGGGAGCCGGATTTCAGGGTGTGCTGCGCAATCCGCTGGCTGATCCGTACACGCTGGGGGTATCCTCGGGTGCTTCGGTAGGGGCAGCGGTGCTGATTTATTGGGGGCTTCAATTTTCGTTTGTAGGCGTATGGACGCTGCCGCTGGTGGCATTTACGACCGGAATGCTGACGTTGTGGCTGGTGCTTACACTGGCGCGGGAAGGCGGGAAAATCCCGACGCAAAGCCTCATTTTATCGGGCGTGGTGATGCAATCTTTTCTGGGAGCGGTCGTTTCCTTTCTGACAGCCATGTCGAAGGAGACGGTCAATGAAATTTTGTACTGGACAATGGGAAGCCTCAGTCTGCGCGGCTGGTCGTATACAGGCATCCTTTTACCTTATGTGGTCATTGGGCTGGTGTTTCTGTGGAACCGGGCACGAGTGCTGAACATTTTGGCTTTGGGCGAACGTCAAGCGGCTCATATGGGGGTTAACGTAGATGCCACGAAGCTTTCTGTGCTTGTCGTATCCACGCTGCTGACAGCCGCTGCTGTTTCGGTATGTGGAGTGATTGGCTTTGTGGGACTCGTTCTACCGCATATCATCCGTCTGGTGACGGGCCCCGACTATCGGATGATTGTTCCGTTATCCGCGCTGGGCGGGGCTATTTTCATGGCTTGGGCCGATACCGCGGCACGTACGCTACTGGCTCCAACCGAAATTCCGCTTGGTGTCATGACCGCCTTTGTCGGCGCACAGTTCTTCGCATATCTCCTGTACCGGAACAAGAAGCTGCGCAGGGGGGGATTGCTGTGAAGGAACCAAGTGGACCACAGGCACTGCGAGTCCGGGCGTTGGAGATTACCAGTCTGACTCGTGATTTTGGGGAATTCCGTGCGTTAAAAAATATAAGCTGGAGTGTAGACGAAGGAGATTGGTGGGGCATCATCGGTCCGAACGGCAGTGGAAAGTCGACGCTGCTGCATCTGCTTTCCGGTGTGGATCACGCGACTTCGGGAAACGTTCTTATATATGGTAGAAAGGTCAGTAGCTATGGCAGAAAAGAGCTTTCCCGTCTTGTAGCTGTGCTCCAGCAGGAGGGGCTCCCCCCGGTGGGTTACACGGTAAGGGAAGTCGTGGAAATGGGACGTTTTCCCCATCAGGACTGGTTTGGTAGAGAAAAGGTGGATAAGAAAAAAGGGATGGACTCGGGAATCATTACGGATCGTGTGCTGGAGAGGCTGGGTCTTACCAACTTGGCGGACAGGCCGTTAGACCGTTTGAGCGGGGGACAGCGGCAGCGTGTGGCTTTGGCGAAGGTGATGGTGCAGGAGCCGCAGATTTTGCTGCTGGATGAGCCTACAACCTATCTGGATTTACGCTATCAGCTTGAATTTATGGAGCTGCTGGCGGAATGGCGCCGGGAAACGGGTGTGACGATTATTTCTGTTCTGCATGATCTTAATTTGACTGCCCAGTTTTGTGATGACTTGCTTGTGCTCAAGGACGGAATGGTTGAGGGGCTAGGAGCTTCATTAGAGTTGTTAACAGAGGAGCGAATTCGCCATGTGTATGGCGTTGAGCCTGTAATGTTGCCTCATCCGGATAGTGGTGTGCCGCAGCTTTTACTGCGAAGAAGTGCAAGGGATGCAGCTGGTCGGGGCGAACGACTTGATTAACTGGAGTAAAGTGGTGAAACAACAGAATTTATGATGAGATCGCTAAACACATATAGGGGGCAGGGAGTGGAAGGTATGAATGAAAAATTCCGGCAGTTGTCGCCAGCATTGGACAGCCGGATGGGGCGGTAGCCTTGGCGGCGTCGGAGCACCTGGATCAATTAACGAAGCCATCGGGAAGTTCTGGAAAGCTGGAAAGTCTGGCTATACAACTGGCAGGCATTACAGAGATTAACAAGCCTGAGTTTGACCGTACGGTGCTGTCTGAACGGGATCTGTCCGGTTTATTGCTGCTTCCGAAGGTTTGGAGCCGCTGGTTTATGGTAAGCGCGATGAAGCGCTGGCGGCGCGTTTTTCCGATATGACTGGCAGACGTGTCGAATTGGCTGTGTTCCGGGCTGTACTTATCACGTTGGGTGCCGCAGCAGGGCAATGTATCATTGCCGGATAGTTCACAGAAACAGGCGGCATAGGCAATACATCTTTTACAGCGGATTGGCAGTCAATCCTTTCTCATCCGGGTGAATTAGCCATTTGGACAGGCTTTTTGCTGCTGCCGCTGCTGGCCAATGGTGTTGGAAGCTTCACAGCAAGCCGTATTAACCGCCGTTTGGGTGGGCTGACGGGGGATATTTACGGAGCCTTGAACGAATTGCTGGAGACCGTTTTATTGCTGTTTATTGTGATTTTGCATGGACTGTAAGCAGATGTTTAAATGAATTGGTAAAAGGGGAAGAGGCCATTGTCAAATTTCGAACCGTCCCGCACGAATCCCGCAGCAGTGCTTATGCTTCAGGGCACAGCATCGGATGTGGGCAAAAGCGTGGTGACCACTGCATTGTGCCGTATATTCACGCAGGATGGCTATCGTCCCGCACCGTTCAAGTCACAAAATATGGCGCTAAATTCTTATGTCACCGAGGACGGCAAAGAAATTGGACGCGCTCAGGGTGTGCAGGCAGAAGCCTGCGGAATTGAAGCAACGACCGACATGAACCCGATTTTGATCAAGCCGGTTAAGGATATGCATTCACAAATTATTGTTCACGGTGTGCCTTATGCATATATGAGTGCTTCCGATTACCGAAAGGAATTTTTGCCGCAAGCCAAGCAGACGGTCATGGACGCGCTGAATCGGCTGCGTGATACCTATGACATTGTGCTTATGGAAGGGGCAGGCAGTCCGGCAGAAATTAATTTAAAGGACCGCGATATTGTAAATATGAATCTTGCGGGCTGGGCGGACGCTCCAGTGCTGCTTATTTCGGATATCGACCGTGGCGGTGTTTTCGCATCTCTGGTAGGGACGATTGAACTGCTGGAGCCGCATGAGGTGCAGCGTATTCGTGGATTCGTCATTAACAAGTTCAGAGGGGATCTGTCCCTGCTTCAGCCGGGGCTGGACTGGCTGGAGAAACGGACCGGTATTCCTGTACTCGGCGTGCTGCCCTATCTACCGGATATCCGCATTGAGGCAGAGGATTCCGTGGTGCTGGACAAGAAGCCCAAGCTGCCTGCAAAGGATAAAGCGCTGGACATTGCGGTCATTCGCTATCCGCGTATTTCCAATTTTACAGACACGGATGCTTTGGCCGCAGAGCCGGATGTAAGTGTACGTTATGTCACGAAGGCCGGAGAACTGGGTGTACCTGATGCTATTATTTTACCGGGGACGAAGGACACGATTGGCGACCTGCTTGAATTGCGGACAAGAGGTCTGGAGCAGGACATTCGGGAGGCTATGAATGCGGGACGCACGCAGTTGGTTGGCATTTGCGGAGGCTATCAGATGCTCGGTACTGCCTTGTTTGATCCCGAAGCGGTCGAATCCGGGTTGCCTCAGCAGGCAGAAGGATTGGGTTGGCTGGCTCTTTCCACGACCTTCTTAAAGGAAAAGCAAACGGTACGCGTACAGGGAACCTTATCTAATCACTGTCCATTGTCGCTAAATACGGCGCCCGATTCGGATTCTGCTCCCGCGCCGATGATTGAAGGCTATGAAATACATATGGGCGTTACGGAATGTGTTACGGAACCACACGCGCCTACAGATCGTGCCGAGGGAATGAACCCAATGCACACGTTATTCCATATCCGTCGCGGCGAGGGAACGGCCTTTGAGGAAGGTTGGGGAACAGGGGATGGTAAAGTATGGGGGACCTATTTGCATGGTGTGTTTGATAATGATCGTTTTCGTCGTTCCTGGCTGGATGGATTGAGACAAGCCAAGGGCTTGGCAGCGCTGGACAGCACCTTTAATGTACGTGAAGCCAAGGAACGTGAGTTTGACCGTGTTGCTGAGGTGGTGCGTGCTCATTTGGACATGGACCGAATCTACCGCATAATGGGGATGGGCTCTTAACCTTCATAGATGACCGTATAACATTAAAATAATGTCTTTCCGGCTTGCTTCGGAAGAACCGCGGTTCGCAACCATCCCGCGCTATCAAAACTAGGAGGATTTCATGTTTAATTTGCTATGGGGGGCAGCTTTTGTCCTCGTCAATTTTATGTTCTTTTTGTTATGTTATCGTTTATTCGGTAAAAAAGGGTTGTACGCCTGGATTGGTGTGGCTACTGTACTTGCCAACATTCAGGTAACCAAAACCATTGATCTGCTGGGTATTACGACGACTTTGGGAAACACGATGTATGTCTCTATGTATATGGCCAGCGATTTGCTGAATGAAAAATATGGGCCCAAAGAGGCGCGTAAAGCTGTGTGGTTCGGATTTTTCACCTTGATTATGACGACGCTAACGATGCAGATGGCGCTGGTGTTTCAGCCTAATGCAACAGACTTTGCCCAGGCGCCGATGCAGCAATTATTCGGATTATTACCACGACTTGCACTTGCCAGCCTGACAGCTTATGCGGTTAGCCAATTACTGGACGTGCGTCTATACTCCTGGATTCGCAAGTTTTTCCCGGAACGTCACCAGCTTTGGATTCGCGGCAATGGCAGCACGATGATTAGCTCGTTTATGGATACACTCATTTTTTGCAGCATCGCCTTTTACGGCTATGAATGGGGAATATGGCTGGAGCTACTGTTCACCACCTATATCTTAAAATTTGTACTAACCGCGGCGGGTACACCGATATTGTACATCGCACGCAACTTCCGCTTGGCAGAAGAGGAGGGGCAAACCCTCAAGCCGTAATTTGGCTTGGGGTTGCCCCTCTTTTTTTAACTTGGCTTCTTAAGACACAAATGTAATGAATGCAATTAGCTTTATCCCAGCACCGTCAGCTCTTTCGGAAAAGAAGTCAGCACTTCTACGCCGTCAGAGGTGACCAGAACGTCATCCTCAATCCGCACACCACCGAGGCCTGGCACGTAAATGCCGGGTTCTATAGTGAACACGAAGCCCTCATAAAGCAGGTCTTCATTGCCGCCATGCACAGACGGATATTCGTGAACGCTCATGCCAAGGCCGTGTCCAACCCGATGGTTAAAGGCGGGACCATACCCGGCAGCTTCTACAACTGCACGTGCTGCCTGGTCTACGGACGCGCAGGATACACCCGGGCGAATGGCGGCAATACCAGCCTCGTTCGAGCGGAGTACCGTCTGATAAATCACCTCCAGCTCAGCTGACAGCTTGCCAAAAGCAAAAGTGCGCGTAATGTCTGAGGCGTAACCATCTGAATATACGCCCATATCAAACATTAGCAGATCGCCGTGTTGCAGCTTGCGTGTGCCCGGAACACCATGAGGCAGAGCTGTTTTGGGTCCAGACAGTACCGTGGTGTCAAAGGACGGGCCATCTGCGCCGATTTTCTTCATCTGGTATTCGATTTCGGCTACCAGCTCGACTTCTGTCACGCCTTCACGCACATGGGTCAGGCCGTGGCGAAGTGCGTCTTCCACCAAATGTACGGCATGTTTCAGACGCTGTACTTCTTCAGGTGTTTTTCTTACACGCATATCCTGAAGCACGGGACCGAGATCCACATATTGAGCCGCGCCAATGGCAGTATGTAGCTGCTCGTAGCGGAGTACGGAGACGTGTTCCTTTTCCAAGGCGAACATCTTCACCCCAGCACCAGTGCGTTGGCGCAGCAGATCATAAGGATTGTCTGTATCTGTGTGGGTGGAGATGCGAGTCACGGAAGAAGCAGCGTAGGCCGCCTCTGCATCCAGTGCAGGCACGATCAGTTCAGGCTCCTCGTCCCGAAGCAGCACCAAGCCGAGAAATCGCTCATGCGGCTCACTGGCAAAGCCGGTCAGGTAGTAGATATGCTTGGGATCAGTGACGAGCAATCCGTTCCATGACTGTGACTTCAGTTCATCATACAACCGGGTTATCTTATCATTCATACAGATGTATCCCTTTCTACTCATGGATTCATGATAACGTTTATTACATATTTGTTTGTAGATCTGACTGACTTTAGTCTCGTTCCTGACTTAATGTCTGTAGACGTGCCTGTACATTCTGATCATAAAAACCCCCATGGTAGCACAGCACCTTCTCGACATCCAATACAGTCAGTTTACCGAGGCTTTCCAAGGCTAGTGGCATATCCGGTGTAGCCGATTCAGCAGGGCCGACCAGTTCGCCTTCAACTACAAGGAGCTCGTCCGCCGCCAAAAGCAGCTTTTGCGCGGGCACATACAAACTGATATGCCCCGGCGTGTGGCCGGGTGTATGAATAATCTGTATTCCCCCACCATATGGTAGATGCTCACCATCCTCAAGAATATGGGCAAAGCGCAAGTCCGGCAGGCGGCGAATCATATCTTCTGCTTGCTGCTTGAACGCAGTATCCATCTGATTGATTCGTTCCGGCGTCAGCTTCACAAACGGCCGATCTCCTGTCATATAAGGAATATCATCCTTATGAGCCAATAGAGCGGTATTCGGCAGCAAGTCCATTAGTGCATGAACATTCCCGATATGATCAATGTCCTGATGCGTTAAAATAATTCGCTTCAGGTGGCTGATATCCTCTCCCACATCTGCCATAGCCTTGAGTAATGGCTCCAATTGACCGAGCATCCCTGTGTCAATGAGTGTAAGCCCGTCCTCATCCTTGAGCAGTACAGGATAAATTGTTGTCTTTCCAAAAAAGGATTCAATAGGTACTTCCAGAATCAAGATTTGAGTTCCAATATTCATATTAAGCTGCTTCAGAATCTCGTAAACTCCGAAGCACACCTCCTCGTCTCATGTTGTTTAATGGGTTGACCAAGCTTTGAAGCTTTTGTTTTTCTTCAAGCCCTATTATAGAACCCTTTGTATCCGAGCCGCAAAAAAACAACTTAATATGGCTGTTTGGGTGCTTGTCTTGTACAATGAAATAAATGAACAGAACAGGCGGCGATACGAACGATGAATAGGAACCAATCTTTTTCGATTGAATTTGCGCGCAGGGAGGATCTCCCGGATATTGTGGGCATTTATAATTCCACCATTGCAGGACGAAGGGTAACGGCAGATCTGGAGCCTGTGACAGTGGAGAGCCGTATCCCATGGTTTGAGGCTCATCAAGAAGACCATCGACCTTTGTGGGTTCTGAAACATAAAGAGGCGATTGCAGGGTGGGCCAGCCTTCAGTCTTTTTACGGACGTCCAGCTTATAACGGTACGGCGGAAATCAGTATTTATGTCCATGAAGATTCTCGTGGAACCGGAGCAGGAAGTCGTCTCGTCCAGCACGTGCTGAATGAATGCCCAAGGCTTGGAGTTACGACGGTGTTGGGGTTTGTATTCGGTCACAACGAGCCGAGTATCGCCTTGCTGCGGAAGTTCGATTTTGAGCAATGGGGTTATTATCCGCGTGTTGCAGTGCTGGACAGCATAGAGCGGGATCTGGCTATTTTGGGTAAACGAGTGGATGTTGAGGATAAATAGACGAACAAACATCGTTTATAGAGGGGAACATGAAAAAAAGCTGCATCCAAATGCTTTGTACACTACAATCGTGCGTGGTTTTGGAAGCAGTCTTTTTATGTTGTGAAAAAATGATATTGCCTATCCCCGTCGTTTAGCGCTGCGGTTTATAACGTATGTTGCAAAAAATCTGATTGAGTACCTCGGACAGCACCAGGCCGACAGCAATGGCACCTGCGATCATCAGCGTACTCATAGCTAGCTCCAGTGCCTGAGGATAATTATGTTGTACAAACTGTCGCATCGCATTGTAGGCCATTCCCCCCGGGACAAGCGGAATCATGCCTGCCACGCTGAAAATAATAACGGGCATTTTGTACAGTTTGGCAAAACTCTGGCTGATGATTCCGATCAAAACCGTTGCCAAAAGGCTGGCGCTCACGGGTCCCATGCTGTCTGTAGTCCAATAATAGACGAGCCAGCCCAACATGCCGACGAAGCCGCATTGTAGCAGTGAATGTCGGGGAGCGTGGAAAAGAATGCCGAAAGCAGCCGTAGCAATAAAGCTTGTGAATAATTGTGCAAGCATAAACTTGGATCTCCTCCGAATCACATATACGAAATGATAACCGCAACGCCAGCCCCAATGCCAAAGGACGTCAAGCAAGCGTCGGCGCCCTTGGATATGCCCGAAACGAGGTGCCCGGCCATCAAATCCCGAATGGCATTTGTAATTAATAAGCCTGGCACCAATGGCATAACGGAGCCAATAATGATTTTGTCCATCATCTGGCCCCAGCCTGCAATTGTCAGTAAGGCCGCCAGCAAGCCGATTAAAAAAGATGCAGAAAACTCTGAGAAAAACTTAACTTTAACGAGTCTGTGAAAATATTGCACGGCCGCAAAGCCAGCCCCGCCACAGAGTAAGGCTGCGGGGAAGTCTCGCCAGACCCCGCCAAACATAATCATAAAGCAGCCGCTGGCCAATGTCGCAGCCATCAGCTGTACGCGAGTGGAATAGCGTAGAGGCCCGCATTCAATTTTGGAAAGCTCCGTAACTGCTGCGCGGGGGGACAAGTCACCGTGACTTATTTTACGTGAAATCGCGTTAACCTCTACTACCTTATGCAAATCGGTGGTCCGCTCCACAATCCGGATCAGCTTGGCAGGCTCCCCGTCGTTAATGGCAAAAAAAATCCCGGTCGGTGTCACATAGCTATGGGACTGGGATATGCCGTAGGCTGAGGCAATGCGGGACATTGTGTCTTCGACGCGATAGGTTTCGGCTCCATTTTGCATCATGAGCTTGCCAGCCAGCAGACAAACTTCGATGATCTCAGGGGTAGGATAGGAATGATTATTCATGCTCGCTCTCTTTCATTCGTACCGGCCGTTTGGCCGTATTATTGATATATATTGTAGCACAAAAAGCCGCCCTTTCAGAGGCGGTTGTGTGGAAAATAAGAAGGAGTCTGTCAAGATTCCATCGTATCGGGAATAACTGTATAGTAGGACTCTTCCAAATGTGTTGCAGCCTCAGACAAGCCCATGGATCTAAGCTGTCCTGCTACAAAAACACGAAGGGCAGAATGGGTGAACAGATGGCGTGTTTGAGCATCCCGGATAAAGGCCAATCTCGCTTCACGCGAAGCGTTGCGGAACAAATCACGAACCGTTTCACCTTGTTTATCCCAATGAAAGGACTCTACCACGCTTAAAAGAGCACTCTTCGTAGGGGAATGCTGTTTTGCGGAAGAAGGAAATGCCGGAATGCCCAAGCCGTTTAGTGTAGGGGCAGCTTCGTTTTGCTTGCGCTCGGTTCGCAAACTGTCGATGTAAGCAGCCATATCCTGAATCGGTTGGACACCGAAGCGCTCCCGAAAGCATTCCCGCACAAACGCAGTGCGTTCATCTACGGCCTGAGGCGGCCGCTGTCCTGTATGTCCTGTATGTCCTATATAATCCTGTCCACTGGCGAAGTATCGCTTTAATGAACTGTTCTCTGTATAAACTACACTGAAAAAATCCTGCAAGTGGCGGGCAACCACCCATACACCCGTCCAGTCAACAGGGGATATGCACACAATGGGTGCCTGCGAAAGATCTTTTTCAAGTCCGAAATCTGTTAAAAAGCCGTAATGTATTCCGTCCACGCCTGCGTGGGCAAAGGGAATCACATCCGGCGGTGTAGCCATATATCGTGGCGCGCGGCCATGCTCCATAATCAATCCCAAATCAAAACCCAGGGAATGCCGGTTCGCTTCAAGCTCCTGTTCAAAGTCTATCATTGCCTCAATCAAAGGTGTAGCCGATCCGTAGGCAGGGTTAAAACCGGAATTCATTGTGTATGCCTCCTTATCCAAGTATATCCGTAAAGCGTTCATCCCTAAAAGGTACGTGATTTTACACGAAATGTAAACCTATCTCTGAATCTTTTCAAAAATGTGAACTTTTACCCGTGTGCTATGGAATAAACCGCTTTTGGGGCAAAGCAGGACGAGGTACCTATTTTAGATAAGTACAGAAGTAAGGTGAGCTTGCGAAAAAGATGTCTTTTCAGTTTATGACCGTCAAGGTGAAGTGTGAATGCGGGAGTGAATACAAATAACAACTACAAATTCATATCGAAACTACAGATACGAGCTATGGATGGCGAAGGAGTAAGGTGCAACGTATCGGGTCATACACCATCCTGAATCCATTCCTGAAGACGGCCCGTAATATAACTTATCGGCATATGTCTAGCTTCATTTAAGTGGTTTAGAACAGAGAAGGAAGGGATCGCGCATGGTTGAACAATGGAGGCTGGCAGACGAAATTATAAGTCAAGTGACGGTTTACAGTACGGAGGATAATGATCCGGTTACGATTAAAACAGTCTCCCAAGACGTCCGTTGCATTGGCATCGGGACGGATGCGGCCGTATTTACACTCGATACGTTGCCCGGCTACGCGTTCAAGGTGTACTCAGACATGGCGATCGAGAAGAAGGATGCGGAGGCCGACGTATACGAGCGTTTGCGGGGGGCCGATTTTTTTCCTCATTATTATGGGAAAGGCGATAAGTATATCGTTATTAGCTATGAATCAGGTATTACGCTGTTGGATTGTCTGCTGCAAGGCATTCCGGTGCCAGAGCAAGTGATCCAGGACGTGGAAGAGGCGAGGGAGTTTGTCCGGTCCAAGGGGCTGAATCCACGTGATATTCACCTCAAGAACGTACTGATGCAAGATGGACGCGCCAAGGTATTGGACGTATCCGAATACGTGAAGGAGGGCGATGACAAGCGCTGGGAGCATCTGGTGTGGGCGTATTATACGTTTTACTCAGGGATCTCGGAGGTTAAAGTTCCGTCATGGGTTCTGGATACGATAAAAAAATGGTACTACAAGCTGGACAACTCCAGCTTTAATCTGGAGGAGTTTGCCCAACGCGCCAGCCAGTTGTTTTCCAAATGGAAGCCATAATGCCAGGAAATATTGATCTTCTTATACAAAAGGATTGCACCCGTATTAGGGTAGCAATCCTTTTTGGCACGTTACATGACGATTCTCTTTTACCTGAAATCGCGAGGTATTCTTCTGGCGGTTCCGCTATCAATCGCAGCCCGAATGACCTTCTCACGCACCCGCTGAACGGCATTCTCGTTAAATACACCGGGGATGATATACAGCTTATTTAATTCTTCGGGGCGGATCGTACTCGCAATGGCTTCTGCTGCCGCAAGCTTCATCTCCTCGTTAATTTCACGGGCGCGACAGTCGAGCGCCGCGCGGAATATGCCGGGGAAGCATAGCACGTTGTTGATCTGGTTAGGGTAGTCTGAACGTCCAGTAGCAATGACGCCTGCGATGTCTTCGATCTCCTCGGGGGCAATTTCGGGGGTCGGGTTAGCCATGGTGAACAGCACCGGAGCCTCGTTCATACGTTTTACGTCTTCCCGTTGGAGTAGCCCGCCTGCCGACAGGCCGATAAACACGTCAGCGCCTTCCAGAACCTCGGACAGCGTGCCTGACAACCGTTCCGGGTTGGTATGCTGTGCGTACCAGTCCCACACCGGATGATCATACGTTTCATCGGCTGTAATGGCTCCGTGGCGATCTACACCAATGATGTTAACTGCACCCGCAGACAGCAAAATTTTAGTGCAGGCTACACCCGCAGCTCCGATACCGCAGACGACGATTTTGATATCAGACAGCGCTTTGCCGACGACCTTGAGTGCATTGATCAGCCCTGCGTACAAGACAACAGCGGTGCCATGCTGATCATCATGAAAAACAGGAATGTCCAGCTCCTGGCGCAGCCGCTGTTCGATCTCAAAGCAGCGGGGCGATGAAATATCCTCCAGATTAATACCACCGAAAGCTGGAGCGATTTGCTTGATCGCCTTGATGATTTCCTCAGTGTCCTGTGTGTCCAGACAAATCGGGAAAGCATCGACCGACCCGAGCTGCTTGAACAGCATAGCTTTGCCTTCCATGACCGGCATAGCCGCGTAGGGGCCAATATTGCCCAAGCCGAGGACAGCGCTTCCGTCAGAGACGACAGCAACGGTGTTACGTTTGATCGTCAAACGGAAGGCTTTGTCCCGCTCCTCATGAATCGCCATGCACACGCGTGCTACATCTGGAGTGTAAACCCGGGATAAGTCGTCACGATTCTGAATCGGAACCTTGGGCTGCATTTCAATTTTACCCCCAAGGTGCAGCAGAAAGGTCCGGTCAGAGATGGACAGTACCTTTACGCCTTGCGCTTTTTTAATCCGGGCAATCATTCGGTCCATCTCGGCCGGGTCCGCAATGGTAACTGTAATATCCCGCACGGTGACCTTTTCAGAGGTGCGAATAACGTCAATCGCGATAACATCCCCGCCATGTTCGTTGACCAGCGTAATCAATTGACCAAATTGGATGTACTCAGTAGAAATTTCCAGTCGTAAAATGATATTTTTACCGCCAATACCGCCTTGCATACAAATTCCTCCTTTGTCTTCCATAACAAAATTAGTAGGATCAATTGACTGCGCTTACAATCGAAAACGTGCTTAAAAGGTGAATTTAATATTTCAAATTAGTGGATTCTTTCCCTATCATAGTGAAAAATCTCCCATTTGTACAGATAAAGCTGAATCAAATCTCTCATTTTGCATCAAAAAATGAACAAAAGCCCGGCTCTGTTTCAGCTTGCATTGGTATAGAGGCGATGTCAGGGTCATGGGCTATTTCCCCTTATAGTCGCAATATTCATACACAGGGAGGCATCAACGTTTCCTGTCTCATGCAGTCTCACGCTCCTTAAGGATCTATTGAAATCATGTTATCCGAGCGAGCCTCGTTTTGACATGTATGGAAGCATCATGCGTATATACTTTATTTTATGTTCAGCTAATCTTTAGTAACAGGATTTATAATGTGACCATGCAGATGATGAACAGAACATCGAAAATGAAGGTGGTGAACGCCCATGTTTGGGGTACAGATTCATCAGCATGTAAATTTGGAAGCAGAAAAACTCTTTTCAACTGGCGTTCGATACGGATGCGCACTGGAATACCTATGTAATTGAAGAAGGAAAGTTTGTCTATACTATATGGGGAGGCGAAAGCCAGGTCCATGATTCTTTGCCCGTCTGAAGAGGCATTTCGCCGTAAAATCATAACGCCGCTGAGCGTGGAGGTTACAAACCAGATGAATGACTTGCTGATTCAACGTGAGCTTCACTATTTTTAAAAGCATGCATGTGAGCCATTGCGGAAAAATGCGGATACCTGAACGGATTTTATATTAGTCAAGTTTTTTCGGCCAGAAAACACATATCACCTTCACAATACCACAAACTTAACCGAATAGATTATAGACTTGCAAGGATAGTGAATGGTGACTTTTGGCATTGCGAAAAATGAAAAAAAGACACTTCAGCTAAAACTAAGTGTATAATGAAATAAACGTAAGAAGCTAAGAATCATGAAGTTAAAATGAATTTGATAGCCAAAAGGATTTCATAATCCCATCCCATGTTACACTGAGAGTAAAACGATGAAAGGAGTTTCAAGATGCTGGCTTTGTCCGATCCGGCCTGGGTTTTGCTCCAAGGCCCCTATGGTTCCTCTCAATACATCCCGGAAATGTTGAAGCAGCTCCAAGCCGGATATGACGGCGAAATGGCTGACACCTTGTATTGGGACGAACTGTATCACCAAAATACGTTATATACTTGTACCTTCGCGGCTGTACCGTACCTCGTAGATATTGCGTTAAACAGTTCTGATATAAGTATTCGAGCGGATATTTATAATATTTGCGGAATATTCGAGGCGAAAAATGTTAATCCCTTACATACAAAAGTTCCGTTGGAATTTGCAAGGGATCGGGTAGAATTGGATGCAGATCTGTCTGAATATATATATGAACAATATCGACAAGCCATTGACCGGCTAACAGGATTGACCGAGGAAATGGTGCTGTATGCCAAGGACCGCGAAGGAAATGTCGGCAAGCGTTATGTTTTGGCTGCTGCTGCTGCCTTTCAGGGTTATCGATGTGTAGCTTTTATGCTGCAAAGCTTTGATACTGGTGATGAATATACGCTGGATTGTCCGCATTGCGGAACCCCGCTCTATATTTGGCCTGTTGAACAGAGTGATGTCCTGGTGGCTTACGATAAAGATCCGGTAAACTCAAACAACCTGGTTCCCCATCCGATCCAACCCGGCACATTAGACCATAAAGTTTCTAAACTACAATGGCTATATCAATACGCCCAAAAAATTGAAGAGAACAACCTTTTGGCCCATTTACCCTATTTAAACGGTCGGCTGAATTGCCCCATTTGCATTACACCGATCTTCATTTGGGACGAGCTGGTGAAAGTGGTTAATGGTGTCGGAAGGCATACTGCTTAATAAATGACGGATTGTCAAGCCAAGTGCGACAGTTCCTCTGAAAAGGATTCGTGAGCAGTTTTACACCCAAGGCTTCATCCGAGATTTGGGCGAAATTCGTCCCTTTGGGGAAGAACTCTCGCAAGAGGCCATTGGCGTTCTAATTGGAGCCTCGTTGCCAGGAGGAATACGGGTCAGCGAAATACACCTGTACGCCGTGAGTGGCCTCCAAGCTCGCATAACAAGCAAACTCCTTGCCTCGGTCAGCTGTAGCCGCTTGAAATGCCCCCGAGGGATACTGCGAAGCAGCTACCCCAAAGGCAATCTCCATAGACCAAGCCGTACGGTCAGGCATCCGTATCGCCGTGTATAGGCGGGTCTTGCGCTCAATGAACGTTGCTACGCAGCCTTTGCTTTTCCCGCGGCCCGAAACGACCGTGTCCAGTTCCCAGTGACTGAACGTTTCCCGAGAACGGACCTTTTTCGGGCGATGGGAGATCGTCTTGCCGATTATAAACTGGCCACGTGTCTCTGTAGGTCTCTGGCGCTTGCCTTTATGCCGTAGGATCGTTAGCGTACCTTTCACCAACAGACCCGCATACAGCCAGCGATACACGGTTTTGAAGCAGACCACACACGGCCCCTCTTGACGGAGCCGTTCTACGATCTGTTCGGGAGACCAGGTGGCCTGAAGCTTTTCTTCGATAATCATCGCCAGCTCGGGGGGGCCATTTCCCGCCAGGGATCGAGGCCTTTCGCCGCTGGACATAACTCTCCTGAGAAGACTCTGCACGATACGTCTCCTGCGCTACGTTTCGCCGTAATTCTCGGCTAATGGTGGATTCTCCTTGTGTGAATGGGTGTATGAGAACTTTCATCCTACACGAATCCGGCCATGGGCCCTTTGTTTATTGATTTCCAGTGGATGTCGCACTTCATATTACAATCCGTCAAATAAAAAAGGGTGCTGTGTCATACAGCCCCCTGATTTTCCTGTAGATTTTTTTCGCTCCAATATTCCTGCTTGTCTTACGTAAGTCTACTCTCGAAACGGACTTAAAAAGGTTTTAGGAATGTCGGATTCAAACCGCAGTAATACTCCAGTAACGGGATGAATAAACGACAGTACCCGAGCATGCAGACCGAGGCGACCGATAGATTTGGCTTTGGAGCCGTATTTTTTATCTCCTACAATCGGATGACCGATATCCTCCATATGAACGCGAATCTGATTCTTGCGTCCAGTTTCCAAACGTACTTCCAGCAAGGAAAAATGCCGATTGGCCTGAAGCAGCTTGTAATGAGTAACCGCGTGCTGTCCGTCATTCGGATATGGGCTGGAATACATTTTCAGCGTCTTGCTTTCCTTCAGCCATGAGGTGATCGTACCCGCAGCCTTTTTAACCTGTCCTTCTACGAGAGCGATGTACGTTCGCTCATACACGACTTCCTTCCACGCTTGTTGCATTTCCTGCTGTATGGCTTCGCTTTTGGCAAACATCATGACTCCAGATGTATCACGATCCAGACGATGCAGCACAAAAATACGATTGTATGGATGTTCGCGTCGCACATGTGCCGTAAGCTGGCGGTATGCTGTTATTTCCTGTTCCTGCGCAGAGGCGACGGACAGCAGCCCGGCATCCTTGTGGATGACAATAATGGCCTCATCCTCATGCAAAATACGTAGCCCGGTCAGCGGCACCACGGGAGTGATTTTTTCCTTGGAGAGCGCCACAGTCTGTCCTTGCTCCAGAGGGAAATTGTACACGGTACGAGGAATGCCGTTCACGGACACCTGCCCTCGGGCCAGCGCTGATTTAATGGAATTGCGGCCCATGCCAGACACATGCTCTACCAAAAAGTTCAACAATTCGGCAGGCTCTTGTACGGTGTATGTTTTTGCAATGTTTTTTTCCGGTTTACCGTGCTCCCGGGTAGCATTTTTATCAAAAACCCCTTTTTTGCCCTGTGCTTCGGGTTTATGTGAGCCGGATTTTCCGGCGGGTTTGTGGCTGCGCTTGGAGTTGTTTGTGTTTGGCGTGGATTTTGTATGATTTTTTCGATTGGGTTTACGATTGTTCATGGGTTCTTTCTCCTTCTTGGTACCGTGTCTCATCATAGTAATGGACAAACTTGCGGCACCGTGTCCACTATATCATGAGAAAACAGCGAACGCCATGGTAGAAGGGTTCAATAAGAATTTCATTATACATCATGCCTATGGGCTTCCAGCGGTTGAACATTACCCTGAACCCCGGTAAACTAAAGGTAACGAAAGATAAGCCGATATGCGTCGAGGGACGCTAGAAATATGAGGAGTTTTGAAACTATGAGTGTACAAGCACCAACATTGGAACGGGCGCAGGATTTGCTGCAAAAATTTTATGGCTATCCCGATTTTCGGGAGGGTCAGAAAAAAATTGTCGCCAGTATGCTGGAGGGCAACGATACGTTAGGTATTATGCCGACAGGTGGCGGGAAATCCATATGCTACCAGATTCCTGCGCTGCTGCATGATGGGCTGACGATTGTTGTGTCACCGCTGATCTCCCTGATGAAGGATCAGGTGGATGCGCTGACCACGATGGGAATTGCGGCTGCCTATATCAATAGCACGCTGAGTGGCCGAGAAGTGAACGACCGCATACGTGCCGCACGGAACGGTGATTTGAAGCTGCTGTATGTCGCACCGGAGCGGCTGGAGCTGGATTGGTTTCGCGATGAGATGGCGCAACTGTCGATTTCCTGCGTTGCAGTTGATGAGGCGCACTGTGTATCCCAGTGGGGGCATGATTTTCGCACCAGCTATTTGGCGGTGGCACCGTTTGTGGAAGGGTTGTACGAGCGCCCGATTGTAGCGGCATTCACGGCAACGGCGACACCGCAGGTCATGGACGATATCGTGCGGCTGCTTCGCCTGCGTGAGCCGGAGACATTCGTCACGGGACTGGGACGGCCGAATTTGTCGTTCAGCGTGCTGCGTGGGGAAGACAAGCGTAGCTTTCTGCTGAATTATGCGCGTGAGCATAATAGCGAATCGGGCATAATTTATGCGGCGACACGCAAGGACGTGGACGATCTGTACCAACGGTTGCAGGATGCGGGAATGGCGGCTGGGCGCTATCATGCCGGGATGACCGATCAGGAGCGGGCAGACAGCCAGGAGGGGTTCCTGTACGACGATATCCGTGTCATTGTGGCGACCAATGCCTTCGGCATGGGAATCGACAAATCAAACGTGCGATATGTTATTCACTATAATATGCCTAAAAATATGGAGGCTTACGTACAAGAGGCGGGACGCGCAGGACGTGACGGCGATCCGAGTCAATGCATTTTGCTGTTCGGACCGCAGGATATTGTGACTCAGAAGTTCCTGATCGAGCAAAATCCACAGGACGAGGATCGCAAGCGCAACGACTACCGAAAGCTCCAGCAGATGGTTGATTATTGCTACACGACTCGCTGCTTGCGTACGGCACAGCTTGAATATTTCGGCGAGGCAGAGGAGCATGAAGCTTGCGGCATATGCAGCTCATGTACGGATGAACGGGAACTGGTAGACATGACCATTGATGCGCAAAAGATTTTTTCGTGTATTCACCGCATGCGAGAACGTTTTGGTGTTTCCATGGTAGCCTCGGTATTGAAAGGCTCGCGTAACAAAAAAGTGCTACAGTATGGCTTTGACAGCCTGCCAACCTATGGTGTAATGGGCAATCGGACGGAAAAAGAAATTTCTGAAATTATTAACGTCCTTGTATCGGAAGGTTATCTGCTGCTGTCTGAGGGACAATATCCGGTTGTGCGCTTGCAGCAGCCTGCGGCTGAAGTGCTGAAAGGTCAGCGCGAGGTCATGCAGCGTGTGGTGCGACATGCCACAGCTTTTGCAGGTGGGGCAGGCTCACGTGGACGACAGGGACGCGATGCGTACCCGGCGGCAGTCAACGAAACGGTGTTCGAGCAACTGCGCCTGATCCGCCGCGATTTGGCCGCGCAGGAGCATGTGCCGTCCTACATCATATTTAACGATGCTACGCTGCGTGAGATGAGTGTAGCGAACCCGCAATCCGAGGCGGATATGCTGCGGATCAAGGGTGTCGGTGAAGTGAAGTTCCGCAAGTACGGCAAGCTGTTCCTTGATTTTTTTCAAAATCAGGGGAATGCCGGAGGAACGGTAAGCGAAGATGAGATTTATGCAGACGATGTGTACGAGGATTTTGAATAGCTATACTATAAAGATATGAGGCATCGTGCAAACTATAAAAGGTGTGACCTATGAAAGTCATCTTATCAACTTAAACGCAAAATATAATTATACCTCGCTGTCGACCCGGTGCCTCAAAGCCTACAGTGAAAAGGACTTTGACATTGAGCTGGCGGAGTATACGATCAAGGACCCTGTGATGAACATCGTATCCGACCTGTTTCAGCGGGGAGCGGAGGTCAAAATCATTCTCGGTGGCCCGGAAGTCTCTTACGATACCGACCATTGGATGAAACGCCTGCCGAATGTGGATTTTATCGTTTTCGGTGAGGGGGAGGAAACCTTTCATCAACTGCTTCAGGAGATTGAGGGTAGGCAAAAGTACCATTTTGTCTATGGACTGGCCTACCGCAAGGGAGAAGAGTCATTCAGATGCCGGGCCGTCCAAAGGCGGACTTGAACGAGCTGCCGTCACCGTACCACTTTCGGAGGATATACCGGAATTAGGCAAACGGGTTGTTTATTTTGAAACCAGTCGGGGTTGCCCGTTCAGTTGCCAGTTTTGTCTGTCCAGTATTGAGGTAGGAGTACGTTATTACGATATTGAGCGTACGAAGTCAGATATTCTGTATCTGATCGACAACGTGGCCAACCTGATCAAGTTCGTGGATCGGACCTTTAACATTAAACGCGATTATGCACTGGAAATGTTCAAGTCACGAATCCTTTTCAGAGGAGCTGTCGCACTTGGCTTTGAAGTTATGCTGACGTTTTTGGGTAATCAGGAAAATGGAATTGACCTGCCCGAGGGCTGGGTCAAAACCTCAACGTACTGGCTGGTGACTGCAAATGAGCAGATCGTCGGAGCGGTGAATATCAGGCATGAGCTTAACGAAAAGCTGTCGAATGCAGGAGGGCATATCGGCTACGGTATCCGTCCTTCTGCACGGGGGAATAGCTACGCTTTTACTATGCTTGCGTTGGCACTGGAAAAAGCAAAAAAGCTGGGGATTTCCAGAGCTTTGGTTGTATGTGACTCCGATAAATTCCCTCCCAAAAAACAATCCTTGGCAAGCTTTGGTTCTCATAGAATACTTTGATTATAGAAGGAACACTCATAGATCCGACGATTACATATAAGCAAGGGATGGAGGATAGCTCCACACCTTCGCGACAAGACAAGGTGCAGCTTATGGTTAAGGTGGAAGAGGCTCTTTCATCCTTCTGAACAGCATTGGACACGTACGGTGGTCCTGGCAGTAAGCTATGGCATTCTCAAAATGGCCAAGCTGGAGATTGGAGGCGCTGACCGCTATGAGGTTACAAACTTGCATTATACTGTGCAAGAATTGGAGCCGTTCCGAGGCAAGCATGTCTTGATGTCCGGAGGAGGCGACTCGGCATTGGATTGGGCGAATGAGCTGGAATCTATTGCCGCAAGTGTGACGGCAGTCCATCGGCGAGAGCATTTTGGGGGTCATGAGAAAAATATAGCTCGTATGAAAGCGTCTTCTGTTCATGTCCTTACACCTTACGCGGTGAGTCAACTGTATAGTAATAATGGCGAGACGATTGAACAGGTGACGATCAGTCATGTAGAGACGGGTGAAACACAGGGATTGAATGTCGATGCGATCATTGTGAATCATGGTCTCAAATCGGACTTCGGCCCGCTTCGGGATTGGGGACTGGGTATGGGTGAGTGACATGCCAGAGTGAGTGAGAAGCTGGAACGAATCTGCCGGGGATTTTCGCCGCAGGCGATTTTGTCGAGTACGGAAGCAAGCTGTATCTGATTGCGGGTACGTTCACAGATGCTGCCCTTGCGCTGAACAGCGCCAAGCTGTACATTGATCCCGCAGTAGACAGAACGGATTATATATATTCCCATAAAATCCGTTTCAAGGAAAAAAACTGCGAGCTTGGTGTCGTGGAGTAAGGAGAGCTGGCAGCCCGTAAGGCGCTTTCTATGATCCGCAGTAAGCCAATGAATAGGTAAATGAACAAGCGTTAGAAATCAAAATAACTCGCCTTGGAATACAAGGGTAGGAGCGGAAGGTGACTTATGGAGAATCAAATAGAGCAACAGGAAGCTATTTTAGCAGATATTATTCAAAAGGCAGAACCCTTTGTACAGCAGCAGTTGGAGCATGACCACAGTGGTCACGATTGGTGGCACATTGACCGGGTGAGAAAGCTGTCCCTCGAAATTGCAGCTAAAGAGGGCGCAGATTCGTTTGTTTGTGAACTGGCAGCGCTGCTGCATGATGTAGCGGATGAAAAATTAAACGACTCTAAACAAGCAGGACTGGATAAAGTGGAGCAGTGGCTGCGACTACATGTAAGCGATCCGGGCGTGATTACACATGTGATGACCATTATCGCTACGATGTCTTACAACGGTGGACAAAACCCTCCTATGGATACGCTGGAAGGTCAGGTTGTGCAGGATGCAGATCGGTTGGATGCACTTGGGGCGATTGGCATTGCGAGGACTTTTATGTATGCAGGCTCAAAAGGCAGCATGATGCATCACCCGGAAAAGGATTTTTCACAGCATGATTATCGTGCTACGGGGAAAAGTGCCATATACCATTTTTACGAAAAGCTGTTAAAGCTCAAGGATTTAATGAATACCACGTATGCCAAAGAGTTGGCGGCTGTCCGGCATCAATGGATGGAGATGTATTTGGAGCAGTTTTATAGAGAGTGGAATGTGGATGATCAATAAGGTGTTTCAATAAGGCTATTTCCTCTATTGATGTGCCGTTCATCTTTGAGGAAATGACCCATGATTTTCAGGCGGTGACTGTGCAGGGGCAACTGACCTATCGGATTGTGGACTATCGGAGAACGACGCAGATTTTGAATTATACGTATGATTTGAAGGCCAGATGCTATATTTCGGATGACCCAGGCAAGCTGGCCCAACGGGTGATTAACATTGCCAAGGTGTTGACCAAAAAGTATCAGGAGCGTGCCCCACTCAAAGAGGCTATCCAATCAAGTGAACGTTTGGCCCAAAGCATGACGAAGGAGGAGCAACTACGTTTTGATACGGCTTTGGAGGAGAAAAAACGTGAGCTGACCGTGACGAATAAAAAGGCGGAAGCCGATGCCAAAGCCTATGAGCTGACAGCAGTTATGAAATCGTTGAAGGATGTCGAGCCGAACGTGCTTCAGGCTATGGCAAACATGGACATGAGTCCGGATAATCTGATTGCCATTGCATTCCAGGAGCTTGCAGAAAATGCAGGGAGAATCGGTCAGTTAAACATTACATCGGATTTGTTGCAAGGTCTGATGTCAGGTACGGGAACAGGTGGATCGGAAGGAACGAGAGCATCAGGCGGAAGAGTACGATGAGTAGCCGGATGACAGAGCACAAGATCATTCTGATGAAGCGTAAAACACGCCTGGAGGAACTGATTGTCCGGTATAACACCGTGCAGCAGGCCCGGTTTTTTATAGAACGACTAGGCGCTGATTTTAGTGATTATGTGCTGGAGGATGAAAATTACCGCAGAGCGGTAGCAACGGCAACTTCGGAGCGGACAGCCTTGGGGCGGGTTCAGATTGTAGAGCGGGAGCATGTGCCCAACTTTATTTTTGGTGAGCAGGATACAGGGGTGGTGCTGGGTCAAGACGGGGCACTGCTACCATTTACGGTATCGGATTTGCGTTGGGTCCGGGATTGAGGCGACCATTGGTCCGGCGGAGAAAAAAGGGCGTCTGGCCGTGTAGAGGTTTGCACAGGACGGCAATGGGGAATGTTGAGTAAGGAACATCAATCACATGAAGTTAAAAGGAGGAATCAACATGAGCGACCACACTCAAGACGAAGCGAAAATCCGCAACAAGAAGAACGAGGACGGAGATTCCTTGATGGAGATAAATAAGCTGGAAAACGGCGTGGATATCGAGCCGGAGGCTGACGAATGGATTGCGAAGCCTTCACCTGTGTCTTACGATGATACGAAATCCTCTTCGAACCAATAAGCTCTTGCGTACAAAGAGAGCAGACATGCAAAGACGGATGATCCTTAATCGGGTCATCTGTCTTTTTGGCATATACTTATTGTGGAATAGACGAATTGAAATTAGTTGAATCTGGAATATACCTTCCATACCAGCTCACGGCGGCTGCTTACATCGGTTTTCAAGAAAATCGCTTTCAGATGATCTTGCACCGTGTAGGCTGAAATATGAAGTGCGCTTGCCAATTCTCGGGTCGAAAAGCCTTGAACAATGAGCCGGACAACCTGTCTTTCCCGCTCGGACCATGCATACATCTCGGCCATGAGCGGAAGCATTTCAGATGCTTTAGCAGGTTCAAACCATACGGCAAGCTGTTTTTCATCTTTACCTTGCCCGCTTTGAAGGAGGGTGGCCCTGAGTGTTACCCACGGGGTTCCTGCGTCTGCGGCGGGAATACATAGTTTGGCTGGTGGAGCGGAAGTAGTGAAAGCTCCCGGAAGGGCTGTGGATAGTGCACGAAAGCATACCGCCCGAACGGGCGCGGGAAGGCTATATTCGTCGATGTCTTCCTGCTGCTGAAGCAACTTCAGCCACTGGTCTGCCGTTGGATTGGAGGAAATCGACTCTAGCTTGCCGGAAAGCACCAGAATCCCTGGCTCCATATCATTTTCCATAATTATACCGGGGTCTGGAGATAAGCCCACACTGGCCTGACGCAAATGGTAGGCTATAGACGGCGCTAAGGCTTCAAGAAGCTGCTGGTCCTCCTCACTAAATACCGGCTCTGTATGATGGCGAAACAACGTGAGAAATCCCCAGCAGCTTCCTTTGTACATTAATGGAACACGCAGCTCATCCCCGAATCCGGCAGGCTGCAAAACATCCCTGTATCGTGCACTCCGACCCGGTTCACCTTGCGTAGCTCCGTTTAGAGACGCTATGGACTGTCCCTCCCGCACCAATTGATCGTATTTCATCACATCATTGCGTAGATATTCGTACTCTAACAGCTTGTAATGGATACCACCCACGCCTGATTCGGTGAATGCTCCCGTGGAAAGCAGCGTATGCGGATCTACTGACGTACAACACGCCGCATCGAACGAAACCTGAGTACGTAAGCGGTCGATTAGCGTATGTTTGTGCGCTTGGGATGAAGGGGTTTTTTCTCCCAGTCGAATGATTTGCTGTCGAGCATCTTTTAGCTGTGAAAATGGTGTATATTGTGCGCTCATACATTGCTCCCATCGTGAAAAGCTGGAGTTTCGCAAAATTGTATCCGAAGTAAATCCCACATCTATGGGATGGTGGATATACGTGTGGTCGTTATAATTGAGAATGATTCTTGATTAAATCAACAATATACGAATGCTCGGGGAAGATCAAGGCTAAATGTAAGGCCAGTCGCATCTTTTTCCAGCTATTCGAATTTTGGAGGGAACTATATATATGGAATATAGCAGTAGTAAGCCAAACGATTCTATGGACGCTCATCACACAGGCAACAGCCATCATACAAGCGCTGAACATACGATTCCTAACCAGTCTATGAGCTGGAACGATCCGAATGTACGCAAGTACCCGGACACGATTGCTCTAAAAATACCAGGATATGCTCATCTGTATGAGATGACGGACCGCTTGATAACCGCACAGCTTGAGGCTCAGGCCCGCACGCAGGCCGCAGATCCGAATGTACTAATCATCGGGGCTGGCGGCGGTCAGGAGCTGATCACGCTCGGAGGACAACATTCGGCATGGTCTTTTACGGCAGTTGATCCATCCGAACGCATGCTGGATTTGGCACGTCAGCGTGTGGCGCAAGCGGGTATAAGGTCAAAAATATCTTTTGTCACAGGTACGTTGGGAGAGCTTCACGGAGAACTACTCCAAGAACAGCCCATTGAGCAGTCTGGAAAACAGACCGAGGAAGTACACGCGGAGCTGAATTATGATGCGGCTACCTGCCTGCTGGTGCTTCATTTTCTTCACAGCATGGAGAGCAAACGGGCACTGCTACAGCAGATATCCGCTCGTCTTAAACCGGGCGCTCCTTTTTGCCTGGCCTCCATCAATGGAAATCCACAGGAGCCTGCTTTTGCCATTCAAATGCAGGCGTGGAAAAGCCATATGCTGGATCAGGGCATTCCGCTGGAGGATTGGGAGCGATTCGCTGCTTCCATTGGCCGTGAGTCTGACCCGGTGTCCAATACGGCAATACAGGAAATGCTGGTGGATGCAGGCTTTACGCATATCACCCGGTATTTCGGTGCTTTTTTAGTGAATGCGTGGTTTGCAGTAAAAGGGGGAGAAGCTACTCATGACAAAAGATAACATTATCATCATTGGCGGATACGGTCATGTCGGAAAAATTTTATGCACGGAGTTAAGTGAAATGTTTCCCGGCAAGGTGTTTGCAGCAGGGCGCAGCATGGAACGTGCCACTGAATTCAGCAAGCAATCGGGTGGTAAGGTGCTGCCTTTACAGCTTAATATTCATGAGCCGATAGCCCCGTCGATTTTAAAGCAGGCCAAGATCGTTATCATGTGTCTGGATCAGGAAAATACAGACTTGGTACGTGCCTGCCTTCATCATGGGGTGCATTATATGGATATTACTGCGAATGCAGCCTTCTTGAGTCAGGTCGAGCGGTATCATCAGGAAGCACGAGCTTATCAGGCTACTGCCCTGCTAAGTGTGGGGTTGGCCCCCGGACTGACGAATCTGTTGGCACTGCAAGCGACGCAGCTTATGGATCAGACAGATGAGTTGAACATATCTCTGATGCTGGGCTTGGGAGACAAACACGGTCAGGCTGCCATTGAATGGACAGTGGATCAGATTCATACGGATTTGGAGGTTATGGAACAGGGTCGCCCGGTGATTCGAAAAAGCTTTAGCGACGGGCGAGTGGCAGACTTCGGCGCAGGTGTGGGACGCCATCGCGCATATCGTTTCCCTTTTTCCGACCAGCAGACACTTCCACATACGCTCGGGATTCCTACGGTCAGCACCCGTCTTTGCTTCGATTCGCGGTTGACTACCCGCCTTCTGGCAGGACTTCGGACCACAGGAATATCGGGTCTGCTCCAACGGCCGTCCGTGCGTAATTCAGTAGTTCGTAGCTTTAGCAAGCTGCATCTGGGAGGGAACGCGGTGGCGGTCAAGGTGGACGCACGAGGAACCCTTCATGGTAAGGTAACGAAAGTCGAATGCCAACTAAGGGGACATCATCAATCCGATTTAACCGCCAAGGCAGCCGTCTTTGCAGTGCTTGCGCTATATCGCTCTGAGCTTCCTCATGGTGTATTTCACATGGAGCAGTGTTTTTCGTGGAATCGCATGCGGGAATGGCTGGGGCAGCAGGTAGCCGTAGATATTCAGGTGAATGGACAGCATGTGTAGAAGTCATATTTTCTGACCCAAGAGGTACTTATGTAATCCAAGCTTATTCGGCAACTCATTGCGGATGGGTCTTGGATTTCTTTTCCTGTTAGATTACACTAGAAACAAGTACATATTTTTGGAAGGACCTGAGACAACTCAGATAGATTCGAATGGAATATTAGGATACAGATATCAATGGACAGCGAATGGAGGTGAGTCAACAGGAGGAATGTTTGCAGGAATATTTCAAGCTTGAGTTTGGGGAGAAGTCTTACAACGAAGGAAGGGGAGAGATGACGTGAAGGTGGAACAGGATTTGGAAGAAATCAAAGATAGATTGACCCAGATTGAGGCGAAGCTGGAACGAAGGTCGACTTCCGGAAGAATACTGAAAATTATGCTTATCATTTTTTTGTCTGTATTTTTCTTGCTTTTGCTGATCGGAGTTGTTCAATTTGTTTCCGCCTCATCGGTATAAGAAACCGAAAGAAGGGAGTTCGTTATGTCCATAGAAGCGATCATTTTTGATCTGGATAATACGCTAATTCATCGCAAACAGGCGTTTGCGGCATATACGGAGCGTTTTGTGGAACGATTCATTGTGGTGGAAGACCTGGCGAGCAGGGCAGCAATAGTCGAGCACATACGCCTGGCGGATCAGGATGGATACCGGGACAAAAGGGAGCTGTATACGGAGCTGCATACAGATTTGGAACTAAAAAATCCAGATACGACGGTGCAGGAAATGCTGGGTTTTTGGTATGGTGAATTTCATAAGTTTACGGTACTGATGGACGGGGCAAAGGAAGTGCTGTCCGAGCTGCGGTCGCGGGGCTTGAAGCTTGGCATCATCACCAATGGCTCTCTCCGCACGCAACAAGCAAAGATCAACCGCGTTATGCTGAAGGACTATTTTGATTCCATTATCGTCTCGGGAGGCGTCCACATCGAGAAGCCTAATCCTCGAATATTCGAGTTGTCGTTAAATGAGCTTGGGATAACAGACCCAGGCAACGTCTGGTATGTAGGCGATCATCCGACGAATGATATTCGCGGTGCCCAAAGCGCAGGATTGCATACGATCTGGCTGGAGGGCTTTATGCCGTGGCGGGAAACGGGTATTGTACCGGATTACAGGATTGGCAGTTTGCGTGAAATCATCGGTTGGCTGGATCATGCCAGCTATTCGGGGAATATGGAGGAGGGAGCATCATGAGTAAGGATCAGACTAGCCCCATCTTATTATCGTTCCCGGAGCAATTTCAGACAGAACGGTTGACGATTCGCGCTCCACAGTGGGGCGATGGAGCGAAGGTCAATGAAGCGATCCGGGAGAGTGTGGATGAATTGCGTCCTTGGCTGCCTTTTGCGAGGAATCTTCCTACGCCAGAGGAATCCGAAATCCGCTCACGCCAAGCCAGACTTCAATTTCTGGACCGGTCTGACATGATGTTGTACGCATTTGAGACGGCATCGGGAGATTTTGTAGCCAGCAGTGGCTTTCACCGGATCGACTGGGCTGCACGTAGGTTTGAAATCGGGTACTGGCTCAGAACGTCTTGCACAGGGAAAGGCATTATAACAGAGGCAGTACATGGTATTACGGATTTTGCCATACAGCATTTGGAGGCGAATCGGCTGGAGATCCGTTGTGATTCCAGAAATACGCGCAGCGCCAAGGTAGCAGAACGGGCAGGTTTTACGCTGGAGGGTATTTTGCGGAATGTCGAGTATGATGAAGAAGGGACATTGGCCAGCCAAATGATTTTTGCCAAGGTGCGTGGTATTGAATTTTAGCATCAGAAGTGGAATGGGGATACAATTTTATGAACCGAAAAAGCAAGCAGACAAGAATTAAGCACAAACTTTAGCTTTATGCCGATATTAGTGCACACACGGATGGTTTTGAAGTCGTTTCCTCCTCCATTGGCTTTGACGACAGGCTGTATATTTTACTGCTTGACCGTACGCCGGAAAGGGAGCAGGGGATGTTCGTTCCTTCCCATACAACGGATAGGCATACATACAAAGTGTTAACGCTCGGTGGCGATCATATGGAGGAAATGCTGCTTTCTGGACAGAAGTTTAATTATCATTTTGTGCAGCCGTTAGGGGAGGATCAATTGCTGCTGGTTGGCGCTAGATGTAGCTACTACGGTCCAGACCAGTATGATTTGAATGGCAAAATCGTAAACCGTAGCAGCGGTGCGAATATTCGCGAGCTTTTGCTGGGGGATGGTAATCAAAATGTGCAAACAACCGCTAGTGGTGTGATCTGGGCGGGATATGTTGATGAAGGAGTGTTCGGCAACTATGGCTGGCCAACGCCAGTGGGCGAATCCGGCTTGGTCGCTTTTAGCAGTGACGGAACTAAGCTGTATACCAATCAGGCGGCAGAAATTTCCGACTGTTATGCGCTTAATGTCATTTCGGATGAAGAAGTCTGGTTTTATTATTATATGGATTTTCATCTTGGACAAATAACCGATCGCCGCAGCGTAGAGTTTGTAGATCCGCATATCTCGGGAGCGTCCGGATTTATCAAGCAGGGACAGGCGTTTTTATTCGATAAAGGGTACGGAAAGCATGAACAATATATTTTGGCCCGACTCAAGCCTGAGCGTGGATTCAAGGAACAGCATACGGTCCGGTTTGTAAATGAAGCGGGCCAAGTGATCAAGGCGGTGGACAGGGATTTCAGAGGGGATACGCTGTTGTTGCGCGAAGATCATCTGATTTATAAGCTACGTTTGTACGATATTGCGGAGGCTCATAATGATGAATTGGATCATAAAAAATACAGACAGGTTGGTGTGCATACAATATGACACCAACAGGAATATCAGCACTCTTGCAAGCGTTAACCTCAGGGTATACTCGACGAGATTCCAGCAGCTTGGCGAAGATTTTCCAGCGTTAGGTCAGGTGATTTAGCATGGGAAGAACTCGTAAAAGCGTCGAGGTCGACAGGAGGACGAATCAGAGCACAGGTGTGAAATCCCGCTGGAAGACTCGAGCTGTGTATCTGGCTGCTGTGCTGGTCGCTATCCTGTTGGGCTTGGGAAGCCGGACCTTTTCCTCCCGGTTGCCTCAATTCGTTGCCAATCATTTTGGGGATGCCTTGTGGGCGTGCATGATTTACTTTGGGCTGAGGATGTTGTGGGTGGATCGTCGGTTGTCTGTAGCGCTGTGGGGCAGTTTGCTGTTTTGTTTCGCCATTGAGTTTAGTCAGATGTACCAGGTTCCCTGGATTAACAGTATCCGGGCGACGACACTGGGCGGGCTGGTGTTGGGAAAAGGGTTCCTGACCGCCGATCTGGTCCGGTACACGGTCGGTATTGCGGTATCCTGGGCGTTGGACCAAGGGTATAGAAGGCTGGCGGGCATCACTACACGTATAGAACGATGACGAGTCATTCAAATAACATGTAAAGCGAGGGTTGCGCTTGAGACAAAAGGGGAAGCGTCACAGGTTGTTCGGTAAAATGATCGGATTATGCGCGGGGTTCAGCTTGTTGTTTGCGACCATACTTGTTCCGGGGCAGGCATTGGCCGATAAACAGCTCGCGGGGCCTCTTCGTTTTGACTTTGGCCCAGGTAGCGTTGCTACAGGCTACACTCAGGTCACCGCCAAGGATGCATACACGCCTGAACGAGGCTATGGATTTACCGATCTTTCCAAGGTGAAAGAAGAGGATCGTGGTGGAAATGACGCTATTCGTTCGGATTTCGTTCGTGTTCAGGGATCATCCTTTGTCGTCAATTTGCCGCCTGCGGATTTTCAGGAGTACGGCGCGGAGCAAATAGCCCGTCTGGTAGCCCAGGGTATCCGTGAGCTGAATATCCCTTTATCCTCTTATGTACGGACGAATCATTCACCATAAAACGCTATTTCCATACGCATGGTATACTTAGAAAATAAGCTGGCCCTACCCAAAGATGACTCTGTTCCAGCTTGGGTAGGGCCTTAACGTTCTGGGCAGAAGAAGGAGAGGACAGGAGTGAGTACCCGGCTGTAGTTCAAGTGTCCTCCATTACACATAGACATCGCATTTCCATCATCGCTTGCGTATTTTATGTGCATATGGAATTTATTGTAAAAATAAAAGCTTCATTTATCTTGAGCCTTGGGAGGAAACGCTAATGACGGTTGCCCAGTTGAACAGACTCATGGACGGTCAAATACTCTATAATCAGCATCGGAGTTTGTTTTATATGCATGAGGTGAACGCCCTGATGGGGCCTTCACCGGAAATGACGTATTGGCTGACACAGAGAAGCCCGGAACTGCTCCTCATGCTCCAAAGCTTGAAGCTTCAGCATGGGTATACCGCTTTTGTCACTGGCGTAGCGGTAAAGACGCTGCACCAGTTTGTGAGCGTCAATCAGTATATTCATTTTCACTCAGATCATCTTGATGAGCTTACGCAATTGTATGATCGACTCTTCACCCGGATTCAAAAACTGTTCCAAAACCAGGTTATGAATGAGAGAATACTAAATCTACTGCTACAACAGCATTACGGGCATTTAAGAGATTTTCTAATTCGTACCAACGGACGGACGATGTTTGCCAAGTATGCAGAGAGTGAGTATACCTTTTGGATACCTTGTGAGGAATACACGCCTGAATTGCAAGCAAAGCTGTTAGGATTGGACATTGCCCGTTTGCAGGAGCCTGTTCTCGATGTAGGCTGCGGATCAGAGGCACGGTTGGTCGGTTATTTACGTTCCCTAGGGATTGAGGCTTATGGAACAGATCGGTTGGCTGACAAAGGAACAGGTGTAACTCAGGGAGACTGGCTGGAGACATCCTTCGAGGAAGGCGCATGGGGAACGATTATCTCTCATATGGCGTTCTCCAATCATTTTATACATCATCATCTGAAAGCAGACGGCAATATTCACGAATACGCCCACAAATATATGGAATTTCTTAGGGCAATCCGGCCGGGAGGAAGCTTTATTTACAGTCCGTGCCTTTCTTTTATGGAAGAGCTTTTGGATATTCAAGCTGGTTATCGAGTAGAGCATATCCAGTCATCTAAAGGTTATGAAGCCACAAAAATAACGCGATTACGTTCGTAATTGCTAAAGGGTGTTCAAAGGTAAAAAAGACCAGAGCATGGAGGTGGCGTAAAATGAACATAGAAACAGCGATTGCGATTGCCGCACAGGCGCATCAAGGACAGACGGACAAGGGCGACCAGCCTTATATTTTCCACCCGCTTCAGGTCATGAACCGAGTAGAGTGTATGGACGAAAAAATAGTAGCCGTGCTGCATGATGTACTGGAGGATACAGAGGTCACAGCGGATCAGCTGAAAGAAGCGGGCTTTGACAGACATATCATTGAAGCGGTGGAAGGACTCACTCGGAACGAGGGAGAGGAGTACAGCGATTTTATACGCCGAGCTAAAAACAATCCATTGTCCAGAGCGGTGAAAATAGCGGATATTCAGGAAAATATGAATCTGGAACGTATCCCTCATCCTACGGAGAAGGATACAGCACGAATAGAAAAGTATAAGCAGGCGCTGCAAGAGCTTTTGGATTGAACCCATTTTTAAAAAAAGGAACGACATTAGGTGAGACTTTAGTCCTTTTATTTGTAAGAGTTCATCTTGTAATGATATTATAAGGATATATATACTCTATTTGGGATTCTGTTAACAATGATTAGCCTACGAATAACCGCAATTTTCAGAGTGGATTAAACCCTATTTTCCTAAAAGCCGATATATCTGAAGGGGGCGAAAACACACTGTTATTGTACCCGTCCGAAAATGGATGTATATGATTGGGTTAGGAGAGTAGAAGAAGTGTCAGATCTGTATACAAAAAAAGAAGTAGAAGATTACGTAACAAACGTAGTCCTTGAACGGCCTTTAGGTGTAAGTATTGCAGCCATTTTATTGATTTTTAATGGAGCTCTTCTGCTGGTGACACAGCTGTTGATGCTTAATGCGTTGAATGAGGCTTCTACATGGGTGGGAATCTGCAGGGGGATGTTTCAAGGGTTCATCGCTTTGCTCGGTTTGTCGGGGGCAACTGCCGGTGTCGGTATGTTATTTGGTAAGAAGTGGGCCTGGTGGCTGGCTGTATTTTATTTTACATATGAAACGATGCGCTATACGTGTGCGATCCTGTTTATTCCGGAAGTACCTCCAATGTTGGGGGGCGTACATCTAAGTCCTGCCCTATACTATGTAAAGTATGGCATGCGTATTGTTTGGAATTTGCTGTTTACGGTGTTTATGTGCCGTAGTACAGCGACTGGATTTTTCCAAACAAGTGGTATAAACAAGTGGAAGGCATGTATTTTATTATTTTTAATCAATGGGGTGATGGTCGGAATCGGCTGGTGGCTGATGAATTAGTATCTTCATATATGAGGAAGGAGATAGATGATGGGGATTACGTAAAGAGAAGCTCCTGAACGTGTAGTTGGTACTATTGGATTTCATAACTGGCACAAGAAGCACTCCCGTATTGAAATTGGCTATGAGCTAGCACCCGAATACTGGCGACAGGGCCTGATGGCAGAAGCGATGAAGGCAGTGATTCATTATGAATTTCATTTGCCGCAGGTTCACCGTATCGAAGCCTTCATTGATCCACATAACGAAGGCTCCAGACGGTTATTACTCAAAAGTGGTTTTACCCAAGAGGGTCACTTGAGAGGCTATTTTTATGAAAAAGGCCAGTTTGTCGACGCTGTTATTTTTGCCATCCTTCGAGAAGAATATCGTGCGGATCGGTAATTTTACAAATATCCTTTTTCTCCGTAAGGCTGGAGCCGATCAAGCCAGGTCTGCTCCAGCTTGGCCAGCGCATCTTTGACATCGAAGAATTCCGAATCTTTTTTCTTCAAAAGTTCCAGCACCTCAAACTCAAACGCATCTTCACCATACTCATTCCATTCCTGTTGTAATTGCTTGTTCTTACAAGCCCCCATTTGCAACTCGAACCGACGACCATTCAGTGATTTTAAATTTGGTGTGCCAGCGACAAAAATTTTTCCGTTGTGTGTATTGCGAATGCAGTAGATTCCGGCCTCTGTCTTGATCTCCATATACTGCTGCACCAGTTCTTTTCTTCGATTCATTTTGAGTCCTCCTAATTTACAAATATCGTGCTTCAAGATGCCTTCAACCAATATTCACTGCCATCCGGTTTGCGATCCAGTAGACTATATTCAATCATATATCTTCGCACCGTGACATAATCGTCATACACTTCCTGTAAAATGGCATTAATATCCTTCTCATGATATATTCGTCCTACCTCAAAACGTCCCGCAATTTCACGCAGTACAATCAACTTATGCTTTTCCTGCATTTTGAAGGTTTTCAGGCGACCGTGTGGGCCATCTGGAAAATACTTTGCCAGTACCTTTTGCCTTTCGTCTTCGGTAATGTTGTATCGTTGATCCACCAACCGTGCCCGTACCGGCACCTCCACGATAGCGGGAGCGTGGCGGTCTTTCTCCTTTAACAGCTCCATCATTGTGAGAAATACCTTGGCCTGCCGTTCCTTTTCTTTGAGACCAAAGCGATGATTGCGTATGGTGGATGCGCTGCCGATTCCGGTTTCCTTTTGAATTTCCGCATCACCCATGCCTTGATAAAATAACTGGAGCAGCCGATTCTGATGATCTGTCAGCCCGGTCAGCTTTTTGTCCAGGGCGATCAAATAGTCAAAGACCGAACCATACGTCCGCTCAATATGAAGACGCATGTACCGCTCCGCGTCATAAAATACCCCTTGATCCTGATATATGATTCCCTGTTCGTAGCGCTGTCCGTCCAGTAGACAAACGACTTGCTCCCCTTGATGGATATATCCACGCTTCAGTTCCTCGATTCCAGCATTCCAGAATAGTTCAGAATGATCCATTTTAGCAAACACCTCGATTAAATGATGATTATTTTATAGACAATATAACATTTTGTTTATTTAAAATCAATAAGTGAAATGAGTGAAAGGCGATTTCCAGTGACTCTGTCGTCAATTTATACACAGGAGAGCCAATTCACCTGAATACAAATGAATTTATTCCTGAGGTCTATACTTATTTTACAGAAGGAGTTGCTCCGAGTGAGTCCTGCAAAAAATGGGAGAAACCTCTAACACGGAAATAGGTCTTGTCAAAATTTTTTTTATTTGTCGTGAGAAGGGTTTCTCATTTTGCAAGTAGTATGAAAACGCATAATTACTCTGATCCAACCGTCCAAAGCGCGTTGGGGTTCTTTAAGGTTGCTCGAAATTTACTTTCTTCTAATATTTAACTGTTAGTAGAATTATTGGAAAGTTATAATGAAGGCTCCAGTCATGTGCTTAGCACAATAACAGGGTCATGGAAGCAATATTTTAGCGCGGATGGGCGCCTCCTCCAGATCACGGACAACCATAACAATCAGATTCAGTTTATGTATAGCAGAGATGCATCTGGTGTACCGCTTTTGACTACTGTTCGAGATGCTGTTGGGAACGTCATTCAGATTCATTATTCTTCAACGGATATTACACTCAGTAAGGGAAATGAACGTGTAGTATACCATAAGCGCCAAGAGCAAAATGTAGACTTGCTGGATAGTGTGACAGACGCCAAGGGACGTAGAACCTCCTATTCGTATTTGTTAGCCAATGCTGACTTTAACTTGCTATCTTTCGATGCATCACGCGGAATATCCAATCCATATGCGTTATTAACGAAGATTCAGCATCCGACCGGAGCTTCAACGGAATACACCTATGAAAATAGTCCGGTGAAGAGATATATGGGTGTAAGCTCATTTAACGAGGCCTATCGTTTGAAAACACGTAATGATCAGATGCTAAGCGAACGAGGGACAAATGGAGAATTAAATCGAAAAACCATATTTTATAATGGGGATATGGGTTCTTCCTATCAAAAAATATTCAATTTTCAGCAGCCATAGATAATGGACTTACTGTATCTACCTATAATTATAAAAAGAGCTTTGTCGACACCAATACAAGTGAACAATATTATTTGGAATCCTCTATAGTTAAAGCGGATCAAGTAGAGAAAACAACTAGCTTCAGCTATGGCAAGAGAGTATCCGGAAGTAATTATGATGCACCAGAGCCTACCACAACACGTACAACCAGCAATGTCAATGGCGACACGTTGGTAACCAATATTGAATATGACGACTATGGCAACGTTACTCAAAGTTCAGACGAAACAGGAGCTTCAACAACCAACACTTACGATGATAAACAAAGATTAAAAACGACCCGGGAATCGGCAGATACCAATGCTTCTCTTTATACCGAGTTTGTACGGAATGCATTTGGCGACGTGACGGAACAAACGATCCGTCGGGATCACGCTGCGGGTGAACTGTTACAGCACATCAAGTATGACGGTATAGATGAATATGGTAATGTAACAAGCCAGACTATTTACAATGGTGACAAGCAAATAACAACTCGTACAGAATACGACGGCCAGTATGCCGGAGCATATCCGACAAGTCAATCGGTTAGAGTGACAGATGCGGATGGAAAAAAATCGGTTGTCCGTATAAGTTCTGAATATGAGCTCTCCACAGGACGGATCATAGCGTCTACAGACGGTAAAAATCAGCGAACAGCCTATCAGTATGATGTGCTGGGCAGAGCAACCAAGGTTGTGCCCCCAGATGGAAACACGTTGGAAGTCGCTTATGATGATGACGACAACAGCGTAACCGTTAAGAATGAAGCGGGTGTTCGAACTCGGACGAAATGGAATGCATTAGGATGGAAAACGGAAGAAGGATATTTAAACGGACAAGATTATCAAATACAGTCCAAACTCAGCTACGACAGTTTCGGACGGTTGGATTCCAGTACAGATGCTTTAGGTAATATCACCAAGTACTTCTATGACAATTGGAGTCGACCTACGGAGACCGGCTATGCGGACGGTTCTATTTCCAGAGTGCTGTACAATGATGCCAATCGTACGGTGAGCCGAGTGGATGCGGAAAATTACCAAACGATTGAAACCTATGATATGTGGGGTCGCAAAAGTAAAACAGAAGAAAAAGCTCCTGCGGATACAACTTCCAGGCTATTGAGCAAGCAGAGCTATGACAAGATTAACGGCAATGTACTGATAAACTGGGATGGTAATAACAATAAAACGTCTTATACGTATGATTTACTGAGGCAATTGAATTCAGTCACCAATGCTAAAGGAGAAACGACCCAATATAGCTTCGATTTGATGGGGAATCCTGTTGCAGTAACCTATGCCGATGGTAGCCAAAAGCGAAAAGAGTTTGATGAGTTGGGGCAGGTTATTAAGGTCACGGATGAAAAAAATCAGATCAGTAAACAGTACTACGATGAAAATGGCAATCTGATACGGCGCGTTGACCGTAACGGTCAGACGACCCGTTACGACTACGATGCCCATAATCGTCTGCAGCAGCGAGTCAGTAAAGATGAAACGGTTGGCTATACGTATGATGCTACGGGCAAGCGCACGAGCATGACGGACTCGACGGGTATAACATCGTATCAATATGACCCGTACACTGAACAACTGGTAAAGGTTATTTTCCCGGATGGTTTGCATTTGAAAAATCAATACGATGCTAATGGGAATCGGATTAAGATGAAGGAGCCTTTTGGCAGCGAAGTGTCTTATACCTATGATACTCGTAACCGTCTAACATCAGCAGGCACTGATCCTTCTTCTCCGGATGCCAAGTACACGTATTACAAAAATGGTTTGTTAGAGCAGATGATTGGATTCAATGGACTCAAACACCAGTTCCAATATGCAGGGATGGATTTGGCTCGATTAAACGTGAATCAAGGAGAACAAACCGTAGATGATTTTAAATATATACGGGACGGTAGCAAAAATATTGTTAAGCGTGAGCAAAAATCGCTAGTTGAACATGAGGAAACCACAGACCTTTTCCAATATGATGTATTGAATCGAGTTGTGGATTCCAGTGAGTATAAAGCTTCATACGAGTATGACACACGTGGTAACCGTCAGACACTCACAACAGAACGGCCGCTCAAAACGGTTCCGTCTGAGTACAGCTATGATGCTGAGAATCGTTTAACCCAGGTACGGAAGAACGGTAAGAACGTACAGTACATGTACAACGGTGACGGATTATTGGTTGGACGGATAGAGGGTGGCGTGCAAACTCGCTATTACTATGATGGGGATCAAATGATTGCCGAAGCAACTGTGGAAAATGGCACACCTCAACTCAAAGCTCGCTATATTTGGGGTCAAAAGCTGGAAGCGATCCAGTATGCAGATGGCACAAAAGCGTATCCGATCTACAACGGACATGGCGACATCGTGGAACTACGTGATTCGAAAGGAAATGTTCTCAACACGTATAACTATGACATTTGGGGAAATATAACTTCTTCACAGGAAAAGGTATACAATCCATTCCGTTACTCTGGCGAGCTGTGGGACAGTACCACAGAACTTCAATACCTGCGCGCCAGATGGTATGATCCTGATAGTGGAAGGTTTATTAATGAGGATACGTATGAGGGAAAACAAGATGACCCATTGAGTTTAAATTTGTATACGTATGTCCAAAATAATCCATTAGGTTTTGTTGATCCTAGTGGTCATGAAGCTTTACCTAAATCCGTTGAGGAAATAGTGAGAGACTTTAAAGTAATCACAGGAGGAGCAACGAAGGGGGCGAGTAAAGGTAGTAAAGGTGGTCCCTTTGGTATGGCTGCTAGTATTGTTTTAGGTGGCCTACTGAGCGCTTCTCCAGTTGGTGAGAGCCAAGAGGATATTGATCGTAGTAAAGCCCAGTATTTAGGATTAACTTATTTAAGTAAAGAAAGCATAGAAAAAAACAAAAATAACGATCATATTATTTACAGGGCTATTAACCGTAAGGATTTACAAAGACTGGTTAATGGACAAGATCTAGAAGCCAAAAATCCGTATGGGTTATGGACTCTTACTGAACATGTTGCATGGGGATCTAAAAAAACTGCAGATATTAATGACCCATGGATTTCCACTACTACAAATTTAGTAAGAGCTGGATATTATAACAATCAATACGGAATTATTGCAATTCAACGTAGTGCATTAACTTCTAAGAATGTTAATGCATTGACAAACCTTGATCCAAAATCCATTGATTATAGTAGAGCTGCAGCCTTTGCAATGGTCGACAAAGAAATTTCAGTATTTCAGTACATTAATCGAAATGCTATAATTGGTTGGATGCCACGTTACTAAAATTGTTAGAAGATAGGAGAGATAGTTCTTTGAACAACTTGGACGCGTTACTAAAATTGTTAGAAGAAGATAGAAGAGATAGTTCTTTGAACAACTTGGAAGCTATACAATTTAATCGTGAAAACCTAAAAGAGTTGCTTACATTACTCAGTGAGGGAAAGAATGAATTCTCTCATCCTGATTTTGCCAAATGGTGTTGGACATATTGGTCAAAATGGAGAGAAGGGCTTGACAATTTATTTGAAACAACAGATGAAACAACAATAAATATAATTAACGATGTGTATACATGTTACTTGACTGATCAGGCAACAGAATTCATGCAAGAAAAAATCATTAGTTGGTTGAATCTGTTAAAATAGAGTTTAATTCCTACCACATGCGAGTGTAACAACTCCATGTGGTAATTCTTTTGTGATGGAGCTATACCCAGTACCTACTAAAGCTATTATTCAACGAGCAGCATATATCACCCATGTAATGCATCTACAAGAATTTTTTGATTTACTTTGTACGTATAGGATCGGATTAGATTGTGGGGTTTTGAGTAAAAAGGGTTAATTATTGGGTTTTGCTTGAACCTACTGACACTGCATCGCAATATATCCTATATACAACAGAAGAACTTGACATACCTGTAGAGAAATTTAAAATAGACATCTTAGCAGGAACATCGAGTATGGTGAAGTAAATATAATCAACCACAATGCGACTAACCCTCGTGTTGTGGTTTTTCTTTTCATCGTGGCGGCGGCTTCCCGTATACCCCACCCAGTACCGAATGAATTACTATATCACAATAGAATGAACTTAACCCCCATAAGCCCCGTACCAAGATTTCTTCAATGATGGTGTACGCACAGCATTTATGCTCTAAGAGTATCCTCTAATTGATGAATGACGATTGACCAAATCCACATTAAATTTGACATATACTATCATCATTGAACACAATTACCTTATCTTCGCTTTGTCACGGTTTTTCCAAAATGAATGGAATCTGTACAATTCGCATCATCCTCACTGCCGTTCCGCGATATAGACGGTGGGCGACTTCGCAACTATTCGCCACGATACCCCGACTCACTAAAGTAAGACATCAGACGTGAAGCTATTTAACATCGTATCAATATGACCCGTACACTGAACAACTGGTAAAAGTTATCTTCCCGGATGGTTTGCATTTGAAAAATCAATACGATGCTAATGGGAATCGGATTAAGATGAAGGAGCCTTTTGGCAGCGAAGTGTCTTATACCTATGATACTCGTAACCGTCTAACATCAGCAGGCACTGATCCTTCTTCTCCGGATGCCAAGTACACGTATTACAAAAATGGTTTGTTAGAGCAGATGATTGGATTCAATGGACTCAAACACCAGTTCCAATATGCAGGGATAGATTTGGCTCGACTAAACGTGAATCAAGGAGAACAAACCGTAGATGATTTTAAATATACACGGGATGGTAGCAAAAATATTGTTAAGCGTGAGCAAAAATCGCTAGTTGAACATGAGGAAACCACAGACCTTTTCCAATACGATGTATTGAATCGAGTTGTGGATTCCAGTGAGTATAAAGCTTCATACGAGTATGACACACGTGGTAACCGTCAGACACTGACAACAGAACGTCCGCTCAAAACGGTTCCGTCTGAGTACAGCTATGATGCTGAGAATCGTTTAACCCAGGTACGGAAAAACGGGAAGAACGTACAGTACAATTACAACGGTGACGGATTATTGGTTGGACGGATAGAGGGTGGCGTGCAAACTCGCTATTACTATGATGGGGATCAAATGATTGCCGAAGCAACTGTGGAAAATGGCACACCTCAACTCAAAGCTCGCTATATTTGGGGTCAAAAGCTGGAAGCGATCCAGTATGCAGATGGCACAAAAGCGTATCCGATCTACAACGGACATGGCGACATCGTGGAACTACGTGATTCGAAAGGAAATGTTCTCAACACGTATAACTATGACATTTGGGGGAATATAACTTCTTCACAGGAGAAGGTATACAATCCATTCCGTTACTCGGGTGAGCTATGGGACAGTACCACAGAGCTTCAATACTTGCGAGCCAGATGGTATGATCCTGATAGTGGAAGATTTATTAATGAGGATACGTATGAAGGGGATATTGCGAATCCGCTCAGTTTGAATTTTTATACGTATGTGAAGAATAATCCTTTGAGGTTTATTGACCCCAGTGGACATATTCCTACTGCGATGGAAGCTGCCGAAATGGCGAAAAATGTATATAATATAACAATGAGTCTTAATGATCGTAGTAGAACAAACCTTTTAGGTGGTTGGGGAATTTATGATATTTTACCAGGTTCAGAAGGATTAAAAATAGGCGTGTATTCTAGAAAAAACAAAAAAGGCACATTGGAATACGCACTGGTTAATAAAGGTACTGACACATGGGGAGATGTAGGTAATGATATCCAACAACCAATAGGTTACTCAGATGACATGAAAGATTCGATTTCACAATCTTCGTATTTTGTGGCTACTCATAAGTATAGTGAAATCACTATGGTGGGTCATTCAAAGGGTGGTGCTGAAGCAATTGCAAATGCAGTTGCAAATAATAAGAATGCCATTACATTTAATCCTGCAGTACCTTCACTAGGTAAATATGGTTTAAGTAATAAGGACTATACCGCAAACGCAATAAATTATGTAGTTAAGGACGAAATTTTGAGTAAAACTTTGGGTTCAGTAGACACTGGAATAACGATTTACTTACCTACGCAGTATAAAATTAAGTGGTGGCACTCTGATGCATATAAGACTTGGCAAATGGTCCAAAATCATAGAATGGGCTCAGTAATAAATGCTCTGAAGGAGGTGGGGTATAAATGAAAGTGAAAAAAACATTGTTGTTACTAAGCATTCCGTTGTTGTTGGCATTTGCAATCATAGTATTCATTGCTTTACCTTGGCTTCTAATATTCATAGGAATTCAATTAGAACCGAATCCTCCTCAGCCTGAAATCACATATGGGAAATTTCCATTTCGTTTGGAATATGAAATTAACGGGCAACGAAAGGTTATTCATGATACGTTAATATGTGAATATGATGGCATTGGTTCAAATGAAGGTCAAGGCAAATATCGTAAGTGGAAGGATATATTAGCTGGTGGAGATAGAGAACTACCGTTGCTAGAAGTCAATGGCAGCACGGAAATATCCTATTATCCAGGGATTGCAGAGTACTATATGGGTGATTTGGATGACACCGAAGAGTATCAGCAAACCGTTTCTGACTCTATAATTATTGAACAAGGTGGCATTATCATTAAAAAAGATGGAAGGGTTTTTGAAAATGATGGAAAGACTATTAACACTCAATTTTCCAATTCAAATGAATTACTTGATAAGTACCATATTAAACTGATAAGTTGGGACTCTACCCCACCAATCAAGAATTATTTTCCTTAAAAAGGGAAATAAGGAGAGATGGAAATTTCGTTTTTCGAGAAGAGGCTTTATTAAACCATAAACGAGACTAATTCTTACTTGTTCTAGCAATAACCAGTTGTCAACGAGTCTTTATGTCATAATCAAAGCTGCAAAGGACAACTGTCCGAGCAACTTAAAACAAACTTATAAAGCACTTGAAACCCTTTATGGTGATTTCAGGTGCTTTTTTTCATCTCTGTATAATTCTATAAGTCTAGTAACATAACTATGACATCTGGGGGAATATAGCTTCTTTACAGGAGAAGGTATACAATCCATTCCGTTACTCGGGTGAGCTATGGGATGATATAACAGAACTGCAATACCTGCTATGATCCTGATAGTGGAAGGTTTATCAATGAGATACGTATGAAGGGGATATTGCGAATCCGCTCAGTTTGAATCTTTATACGTATGTGACAAACAATCCGCTGAAGTATGTGGACCCGGCGGGAAATGGTGCCAATCAGTTGATGGGGAAATCATCCCACATTGGTAGATGTAGCGATATAAGTAGAAGCGCCAGATATGTGCCTGATTCATTATTTAAAGCAAATTAGCATAATTCATATGGTTCTATTCTTCAGATGTATGAGAAACAAAAAAGGAAGGGATTGATAAAGCTAAAAATATATCTGTTTTTCGATTGGCTAAAGATGAAGTGGCTCTACCAGTTAATAATGCTGGTTCCTCAGTTAATTCTCTACTTCAGGCTCTAGGAATTAGTGCAGCAATTGGAATAGAGGCTAGTAAAACAAAGGTAGATACAAAAATGGATTGCTAAATTCAACGGTATCTGCACGCGACTATCGTCAGCAAAACAAATATAACGGGATTCAACTTATATAGGTATAAAAATTCAATGAAGAATAGAGCAACAAATTAAACGTAAGCGCTAATTTAGTTATGATTAATGTAAATTGATATGTAAAAAATAATAAAACATAAACAGGAGGGAGTAAATGAATAAAATGCCTGTTTGGTTCAAGATAATATGGATGGTACCTATTTTTGTAAACATAGCAGCCTTAATCTGGTTTGTTTTAGGATCAACTGGAGGGTTTCAACGAGGTCAAGATTTAATAGAGACAGTGATATTAGTGGTATGCGGAATTCCATCCATTATCATCGTGTTGATATCTCTAATGTATATCTGGCAAGGATGGGCACCATTTAGCGGAACAAAATATATAGTATCAGTGCTGCTGATGGCATCATTACTCTTTTTTTCTTATCAGTTGGTGGAGGGTACTCCTACCCGAGGATGGTTATATGATAATGTTGATAGTGATCCTGTGCGATTAACATCAGATCAAAAATATGAATACCGTATAGATTTAATTAATCCTTTCCAGAGGAATAGTAGGGAACAATTACGCTTGAAAAATGTTTCGACAGGAGAGGAAATGAACATTCCAATTGTTATAAGAAAAAAAAGAGAGCCCTATTTGAGTGGAAGTGGTGATGATTGGGCGTGGGCTATACTAAAGCCAACAGAAGTACCGTATCGGTATAAGCTGTCTACATTGGAAGAAGGGATTGTGGGAGATTACAATATCGATCCCAGAGTTTTTCTAATCAATGTAGAGGCGGGTACTGCGCAGATAATAAAGTAGGACTTTAAATCATGTGACCACAATGCGATGAATAATGGTCACATGAATATTTTGGCTAAGGCTAATAAGGCCAACGAACAAATAGTAATTAAAGTTTACGGTAATGAGGAGGCCCAAATGAGAGTGAAAAAATTGTATATCCAACTCCACTCTCTCAGATAGCTGATATTGAGGATGATAATATAGATGTATTTATTGAACTCGAAGACGAGACAAATATTTCTGTAGTTGTATGTACTCTAAAAAAAATTAATTAATTCAATAGGATAAATTGATATCTGATTCATAGTTAAACACCCCTTCCAATATAAAAAATTAAAAAGGGACCTGCTTAAGCAGATCCTATATGCATCTTCATAATTAGAATTTATATCCATGTTACTGATTACTACTTCAGATGTAAAGGAACAATTTCATAAAAGAAAACAGTTGAAAGACATGATATTTAACATAGTTTGAGCATGCTCACAGTCACATCGGGAAAGATTTAACTATGTTACGCTATAGCTAATTACTCCAGAGGAGTTTTTATAATGTCTACAACTTGTGAAAGAGGTGTGTAATTGAAACTTCCAACAATCCAATTCGGACATATTAAATCCAGAGTTCCTGTTATTCAAGGTGGAATGGGTGTAGGCATATCCTTAAGTGGACTAGCCGCTGCTGTAGCCAATGCAGGTGGGATCGGCACCATCTCTGGTACAGGGATCACTACTGAAGAGCTGAGAATGCATATTCGCAAAACAAGAGAACTCTCTAAAGGGATTGGCTATATCGGTGTGAATGTACTATTCGCAGTGAAGGACTTTGCCGAAAAAATGAAGGTAGCTTTGGAAGAAAAGGTTGACTTTATTATTTCCGGAGCCGGAATTTCTAGAGATATTTATGCTTGGGGTAAAGAATATGGTACTCCTGTGGTAACTATTGTTTCATCCGCCAAATTAGCTAGAATTTCCGAAAGACTCGGTGCCTCCGCAGTCGTTGTGGAAGGGTTCGAAGCTGGGGGCCATTTAGGTACAGACAGATCCATGTTTGATATCCTTCCTGAAGTCTTAGAGGCCGTTTCGATTCCGGTTATTGCTGCGGGTGGGATTCTGACAGGGGATGATATCGCAAAAGCCCTTCAGATTGGCGCATCTGGTGTTCAAATGGGCACCCGTTTTGTGGCTAGTCATGAGTGCGATGCTCCCTTAGCCTTCAAGCAAAAGTATGTAGATGCTCAGCAAGGAGATACTGTCCTCATCAAGTCTACAGTGGGTCTAGAAGGTAGAGCGATTCGGAATGAATTTACGGACCGGATCAGTGATGATGCCAAATTAAAGATAGTTAAATGCTATGATTGTCTAAAGGTCTGTTCACATCGCTTCTGTACAATGGAATCCCTGCTTACTTCCCTTAGAGGAGATGTTAAGAACGGTTTGGTATTTGCTGGGTCCAGAGTTCATGAGATTAAAGAGATTTTGTCCGTACAGCAGATTATCGACAATTTAATGAATGAGTATCAAGGGGCATTAAACCCGACAACTTAAGGTTGTTATAAGATATAAAAGCACGATTAACCACTTAAGCTTGGAATTTCCGAGCGGAAGTGGTTTTTTATTTCGCGAGATACTCAAATCTATATAAATTGAACTAAAGAAAAAAACTGACTACAACCTGACACAGAGACGGTCAATGATCGCAAAGGTACTTTCATAATCTCTTCCATGACCTGGAATCCCTCCTGTTTCATAGACTAGAATGTAACCTTTTACGGTTTTTGCACTTCGGTTGAGGGTATGAGCTATCTGCTCTATTTCTGTTCCTTGCAGATACAAATACAGCGTCTGGTATCGTTCGTGCATTTGACGTTTTTTGGCTGGTTTCATCGCGATTTGGATCTCTTGGAATGATGCTGAATGTTCCATTGAATTCCCATGCCTGTCTAAAGTCAGTTACTACATACTTCGACATGTAGGGGTAATTCCAGCGTAGCTGACATTACCCGCAAACGCATGGATAAAAATGTAAGGACCCTCCAAGTTTGGAGAGTTCTTTTTATGAGTGATGATATATAGCTGTTCGTTTAACTAATAATGTATCCGTTAAACGTTTCTTTGCCAATTCTATAACCGAATGAATGTTGCTTTTATTTCGGGTATAAGCCACTCTATCATCTCTCTATATTTAGATGGATGGATGCAAGGTGCTTTTTAAGTTTGGCATATTCTAATACTTTTCTCTGGATAGCTTCTGTAATCACGGAATAAAAGATTATTTATCCATTCGTCACTCGTTTTTTCATATATGTGAAGGTGATGTGTTCCTTTTCATCATCCTCTTTTTTCGAAAAAAATGACCATTGGGAAACTCCACTCTTCACCTTCTGATGACTGAGCATACGAGGAAAGGCAGGCCCGAAAACCGGGCCTGCCTCTCCTCACATCCGTTTACCGCTGACCTTCCTCCCTCCAACCCGGGATCTTCGGGAAAATGCCCTCGTTAGGAACTTCCGCAAGCACGTACATATAGAGCTGTTCGAACATGTACATATGCCCGAACGTTTGCGATACGGACGGGATCACGCTCGTCACTTCCGCTAACTAAATAAATATTGAGTTTGACCAGATTGGCGAAACTTGCATTTTCAGTAGCTAAAATGGTTTTGATATTATGAAGTGTCTGTTTTGTCTGCAACTCCAAATCACCAACTCCAATCAGCTCACCTTTTGAATTTATAGCATTTTGCCCGCCAATATAAATTGTTTTTGCCTTCCCTGTTACGGTAATCGCTTGACTAAATGCTTTTGATTTGAATAAACCTTCCGGGTTTATATGCTTCATTTTAAAAGTAGGCATTTGTCTCCTCCTTCATGATTTGACTTGAATTCTATATCTAATAATAAAGCAACTTCACTGACAGTTATCGTCAGCGAACTTCAATCGGAATCAATTTCGTAATGATGTGCGATTGCCGATGACATCTCCTGGACCCGGCGCTTCAGCGCCAGCGGCTCACGAATTCGAATGGCTGTGCCAAACGTCATCAGATACATCGGAAGATACTTGTTCATCGTCGGGACGTCGAGCAGAAACCGCGCTTCCCGGTCGGTCCGTTCCATCAAATAGTGGCGCATATGCCAGTGGCCGCAAACCGCATTCAACGTATCGGACTCTCATTTATCCATTGAGCTACGATTAACTCTAATTCATTTTCCCTGAGGCGGTTTTCGAAAGTATTCAGCCGTTTGTAATAACGGCTAACAATATCTTGCATTGAAAAACTAATTAGGGGATTATTCAACAACTGAAGGGATTTTCGTTATCCCATATGTAGCCGTACTCTTGAGAAACTAATACAAAATATTTTGACTTCACCCCATTTTCTCACCACCCATTAAGTGCTTTCAAAACAATTACACACGAAAGCTTAACTTGATCATACACACCACCCACTCATCAGGAAACTGTTCCCTAACTTCTTCCCAACGCATCTAACCACCTCCGAGAAATACTTACTTCCTACTTAATAGCATAACATACAAAAGCCTGACCGGAGAAAGCATTCGGTCAGGCTTAAAACCATATTGAACCCCTGATCGGTTCAATACGAGACCACTGAAAAAGTCCCTTTGATGCTCAAAGGGTACAGTCGCTCAAGAAAACTGAGGAGACTGTACCTTTTTTTCTGTATTTTTTTCGTAAGCTACGATTTATGCAGGGTCAATAAGACCTTTACAGGACTGTAAAGGTCAGGGAAAAGCACAAGTAGAAAAGAGAAGCTATAAGCGATCACGCATAGGATAATAAACGCTCTTTTTTCCCTTTTCAAGGTCTTGTCGATTTTAGGCCATTCGTAAAGCACAATTAAAGCGAGAATCCAAGTAACATTGGCAATCTGAACCCATTTCATTTCATCACTGCCCTTTCATTGCCGCTGGCGGACGTATTCGCCCGGTTTGAGAATTTTTACGTTGAGATCGTATTCCGTCTCGATCTCGGGGAAAATTTCATCCCAGCGATCTTTTTTTGCATACCACTGTTTTGGATATTTCCTGTAGATAGCCTCGGCATATCCGAGTACATCTGTTTTAAATTTCTGTTGAACTTGCTGAACGACCTGCTCCAGACGTTTTTGTAAATCTTCGTTCAATTTCTTTTCAAGCATTTCGGTGACATCCGGTTTAGGGATTTGCAGATTTGTTGCATTTTGAACCACATCGACAGACGATAATGTCTTTACGGTCATCTTCCATTCGCCGTTTTCAATCCGAGGCAGTAATTCTGTCCGGGCATGTAGAGTTTTAAAAGACACAGAACCTTTTTCATCGTCTAGGACAATCGTTATCATCGGGTTTTCGATTTTATTGCGAAACCACATAAGACCGCGAGTCGTTTCGACATCAATCTCACCTACTATGCGATCTTTTTTTAAAATAGAAGTACCGACTATTGCGGGGGTCATAGAATTACTTGCATTCTGATCTGGTTCCATCATGCGAATTTTGGGTATGACAGCGGATTGTCCCTTATCCTCCTGCATCTGCAAGAAGTAATTTAAATCAATGGCCGGCACAACCAGCTTTTTAGAAATTCCACTCAGTGTCGCCACGCTGCTCTGTTCTAGCTTGGTTTTGGAAGACAATATTTGATCTACGGAATCTTCGCTGATAAACAATTTATTGCGAAGCCGGGTGTCCGGGTCCCGTGCAAGAAAATCGAGCTGATCGCGGACGCCGTTTTCTTTAGCAAACTTCTCGTTGATGATGAATACGTACATCTGCCCAAAAAACAGCTTTCTCGGGCTTTTAATTTGAAGCTTGGATAAAGCATCGGCGGTGTTAACCCCGTCGGCCCAGAGAATGGACGGGCTGCCGAGTGATTCATTTGAATCTTTTTTGGAAGATGGAACGTGGATTTGGACAGTAAATCGGATTCTATTGTCGTCAGCTTTGTCTATACCTCCCCCCGTAACGATAGCCAATTGATTAAGTTCATTGGAATTCCAGCAGCCCGTAAGAAAAATGAGGGTAAGGAATATCGACGTAAGGAGAATGATGTACCTAATCGAATTCATCGTTTCACTCTCATAGCATGTTTTCTTGTCAGAAAAAAGGAGACGATCAACATAAGCAAAGGGATGGCGGTTTGGAATGTAGTTAAATAATAAGGAAACAATGTAGCTAAAAAATGGTTCAATTCAATTCTATTTTTTACAACCAACTGGGCAAGAAATACGAGCGTGAAATAAAGTGGAAGCACAATCGGACGATAATCGGACAATTTCAGCCACTGTGCGATACCTAAAGACAAAGCATATCCGAATATAGCGATTTTAATACAAGATCCGCTCACAAAAATGCCGATACCAACGGGCTCCATAGATTGGAAGAAATCTGCAATACTAATATACGCTATAGTAGACATCAAAGGATCGACCACTTTTCCTGTAATGCTTCCGAACACGAGAAGAGTTGTCAAATTAACCAAACACATAGTTAAAGTCACGGCCAGTACAGAAATATTTGCCCATTTCTTCGCTTTATCCGGGTCTTTTACGTAGGGTAACATAAACAAAAGCAGGATAAAGTCTGAAAACCATCCCTGCACAATCAATGCCCCATTAACCGAAGGTTGTAACCCATTGGCAAAAATCGGCAACATACGCTCAATATCCCAATCTGGACTGATCATAAGTGTCAATAATATAAGGAAAAAGATTGTAGGTATAACACAAATTTGCGCCATCCGGCCTATAACCTCTAATCCGCTGCGTACGGTAAACGCGCAAATGATAAGCAGACTGCCGATGATTACGGGCATAGGAGTCAGGGACAGAGCTCTGCCTACAGTAAGTTCCGTATACTCCCGTATCATGATGCCCAGATTGAAGGTTAAAAAGAGTAAATACAGCAGACCGATAAATTTTCCTAGTAAGGTTCCGAATATTTGCTCCATCATTTGGATCAATGTAGCCCCGGGATACTGATTATGCAGCCGAAAGGATATCCAAACGGTAAAATAGCCTAGAACGGATGCCCAAATGGGTGAGATCCACATATCCCGTTCCGCTAGTTTGCCAACGAGTGCAGGAATCGAAAGAAGCACTGTTGCCAAAACTGCGGGGTACATGATCAGCGACATTTGATATGCGGATATTTTTCCTTTTTCCATAATGTCCTCCCTTTTATTTTGAATCATCATCCTGTGGAGTTGAACCCGGTTTCGGCGAGGCATGTCTGAATGTACGGATGTCTCCAGTCAAGTGCGGCCTTTTATTCATGGCCCACCAAGGTGCTCGAATCAACTGGTCTTTAAGATCCTCTCTAATGGTCGGCGCGATACCTGACAAGTAGGGTACGCCAAACGATCGCAGTGTGCATAAATGGAGAAGAATCGCCATAATTCCCAGCATGACTCCGACGATCCCAAGAAATCCGGCGAGAATCATGATGGGAAAACGAAGCACCCGAAGAGTCAACCCGATCGAATAATGGGGAATGACAAAGCTAGAAACACCCGTAATGGCAACCACGATGACCATCGGTGCAGAGACGAGGCCGGCCCGAACCGCCGCATCACCGATCACGATCGCCCCGACAATACTAACGGCAGCGCCTATCTGCTTGGGCAATCGAATGCCTGCTTCACGGAGCGCTTCGAATGCGATTTCCATCATTAACGCTTCTACAATGGTTGGAAACGGAACAGACTCCCGGGATGATGAAAAACTGAACAATAAAGACAGCGGCAGCATTTGTGGGTGAAACGTGACGATTGCAACGTATATGGACGGCAATAAAAGAGATAACGCTATAAAAACGTAACGCAAGATACGTACGATGGAGCCAACAAACCACCGGGAATAATAATCCTCCGCCGATTGTATTAAGGAGAATACGGTAATTGGAGCAATCAGAACAAAAGGCGTTCCGTCGATAAGAATCGCTACACGTCCCTCAAGTAAGGAGGCGCAAACAACATCAGCTCTTTCGGTCTCTAGAATTTGCGGAAATGGGGAATAGGGGTTATCTTCAATTAATTCCTCAATATACGAGCTCTCCAATACAGCGTCTAAATTGATTTTACGAAGCCGATTCGTGACTTCTTCAATCAAGTTTGGTTCTGCGATTCCTTTATGGTACGCTAAAAAAATTTGAGTCTGCGTTTCAGTCCCCAGTTTGAACGGCTGAAATTTGAGGTTCGGAGTCTTTATTCGACGGCGAAGCAGCATCATATTAACACTTATGCTTTCTGTAAACCCTTCGCGCGGACCCCTTACGACAGATTCCGATTGCGGTTCTTCAATCGAGCGTTTCTCCCATTTTGCCAGTCCTAAAACGACTGCCCGCGGTTCATGATCGAAGAATAATACGGGATTTCCCGATAAAATTTCAGAAACGGCTTTATGCATCATGGAAACAATTGTAAGATCAGCAATGGACAGCTTTTCTTCGAGAAGCAGTTCAATGCTAGTTTCTTCAGTCTCTTTCATCTGCATTAAGGGCAACAATACATGTGTATCCAACAAATCCGTATCGCTTAATCCGTCGAGGTAGACGAGCAGCGCTTGTTGGACCCCCTTGATTTTAAAGGCTCTGAATATAACATCCGGACAATTTGCGAAAATCACTTTGATATTCATTTCGTTTTCTTCCAAATGCTCTTTTATTGAGTCATCGGCTTGCTGCGACGGTAAGAAATCCTGTATAGGTTTGTTATTATGCGATTGCTTCCAAAAGGCTCCGTGAAAAATCCTTTTAAAGAGTGGCATAGGCTACCTCACAAATCTTCAATTAACTTTGATAATTATAATAACCAGTATTTATCATTTGCATACATTTTCGGAACTCGCCGAGAAAGGCTGCAAATCCTGCCTGAGTTCATTTCGAAGGAAGCGTTCCAGCTTGCAGGAGAAGATGGATGGCAACAAGCACTAGCCCGGGGCGTATCTGCTGAGGGGCTTGATTGTACGTGGGGAATGCCGAAAAACCATCGGCACCTACTACTCCATGATGGGAAACGTTAAGCATAGCGGAAGGAAAAAGCTCAAGTACGTCACTAACCGCTGCAGCAATCGTGACCCGGACGAAGGAGTGCAAAAACCTCTAGCTTCGCCGATAATACATCGATAGTTACGTCATTTCCCAACTCCAGTGCTACGCTACTTGCAACTGTGACTATAACAGAAAAAGCAGCCATCACAGAGGAATCTCTGCGACAACTGCTTCCTTAGTTGGGAGCCCACCTTGCGGTCCCCGTTGTGGATGGATCGGCTACACTTAGTTGGATAACAAAAACGAGGGCTTGTAGAATAAACCTATTACGCTAAGGAGCGGATTATCTACAATGCCAAATCAACGACGTACCTTTACAACAGAGTTCAAAAAAGAAATGGTTCAGTTATACGAGAACGGCAAAACCAGAGCAGCCCTTGTGGACGAATATGGGCTCACAGCCTCAGCTCTGGATCGCTGGATCAAACAGGCTCAGACAACAGGTTCCTTTTCCGAGAAGGACAATCGCTCTGCGGAAGAGAATGAACTCATTGCTTTACGCAAAGAAAACCACGCCTCAAAATGGAGGTCGACATTTTAAAGCAAGCCGCGCTGATCATGGGACGAAAGTAGCTATCATCCAGAACAATCGTGATCAATACTCGGTATCAGTAATGTGTGACGTCCTGCAAATCGCAAGAAGTACGTTTTACTACGAAGCCAAAGAACAGGCAACCGAAGTCGCTGCGATGATGGAAGGGTTGTTGCGTCACTGCACCGATACGGAAGTGGAGAAGAATTATGTTGATTCACATGGACAGAGTGAGGTTGCATTCGCCTTTTATTATTTGCTTGGTTACAAACTCATGCCTCGATTAAAAGCTATTCATACACAAAAGTTATACCGACCGGAGCCAGGAATGACTGACGCTTTTGCGAACTTGCAGCATGTACTCACGCGCCCGATTAATTGGGAACTGATCCGTCAGCAGTATGATCAAATGATGAAGTATGCAACAGCTTTACGGCTTGGTACGGCTGATACGGAAGCCATTCTGAAGCGGTTTACCCGGAACAATTTGAAGCATCCAACGTATCAGGCGCTAGGTGAGTTGGGTAAGGCAGTTAAAACCATCTTCCTCTGTGAATATTTGCATTCTGAAGAATTACGTCGGGAGATTAATGCTGGTTTAAATGTCGTGGAAAACTGGAACTCGGCCAACGGATTTATCTTCTATGGGAAAGGGTGGAGAAATTGCTACGAATCGCATAGAAGATCAAGAGATGGCCGTTTTGTCGCTTCATCTACTACAAAATTGTTTAGTCTACATTAATACCATCATGTTCCAGAACGTTTTATCGGAGAAGAAATGGTTTGATCTAATGACTCCGGAAGATTTACGTGCGGTGACACCCTTGATCTATACTCACGTTAATCCATATGGCACATTCCGGTTGGACATGACGGAAAGACTTCCATTGGAAGGTGAGCTGGCATGATTGAAAAACGCGTATCTGCAAAAAAGAAAGCCCAGGAGCTGGCGAAGTACATTCGCTCAGAACGACCGGACTATGCTTACTTAAAGAGTTTGTTTCAGCATTTAAGAAGGGAGCTAGAAGTTGAGATTCCAAAATCAAATAAAAAGCTACCTTACGTACCCTCAGAGGAAGAATTAAAAAGATACTATGAAGTAGTTTGGAAGGCCAAGAATTTTCAAGACATGATGATCGTGAAGACCCTCATGTATACAGGTGTCCGGGTCAGTGAGTTAATCAGCATTAAGCTGGCGGACATCGATTTTGATTACTGTCAGATCCGGATCAACAAAGGAAAGGGCAGCAAAGACCGCATTGTTCCATTTCCTCAGACTTTCAAAGAGCTACTGGCCATGCATGCTGATTCGATGAAAAAGAAGCAAGCGGCCTATCTGTTTGAGTCCTCATGGAAGAATAAGTACACGGACAGGGGAATACGCAAGATTTTAGCTAAATATTCAGAGGAGGCCAAGTTATCTCAAAACCTTTCTCCTCATAAACTACGTCACTTTCTATTAACCTGGCTAAAAAAGCAGGGCATTGATGACGCGCTGATTCAACCCTATTCCGGCCATGAAAGCAGAAAATCTTTGGAAGTATACTCAAAGCTGGCAATTACCGATGCTCAAAATGAATATAACGAGGTTATTAATAAATTACCAATTTAATCTATACGTTTACGGGTGGTGTCAGCTACGCTGGTATAACCCCATGTAGCAACGAAATCCTTACCAGAGTTTTCTAATTTTAAGTTCAACTTATATAGGTTTTGGTGGGAAATTCAATCTACATGCATCATGATATTCTTGATAAGTCCCTGGATTAGGTGTACTTTGGCAGAACGTCATGCATTAAAGACAATCATTCCTTATCTTAATCTTATTTTTTAAGATATTGTATTTGGCTGTATACTTTTTGGGTCATTGCCCATGCATAATTGGGTGATTACCTAACAAAAAAGAGTAAGCAAAAAAGTCCACCTTCACAGTTTTACCTCACAACAGACCCCACGAGGCACTTGGGGTGGGTGAGGTCGTGGGTTCGAATCCCGCTACTACGATTCTAATCAAAATGTCCTAATGACGCAGATTTTGCGCCTGCCGGATATTTTTTTGTTTATTAGATTTTTCCTCGATTGGAAGTCTATTGCCAATGAGTACATACAGAAATGGGGAGAAGCATGCTACGTCGTTTTTTGTTTCTTTTGGATTTTTTGTGCGTGGTCTTTGCTGCGTTGCTGGATCTGGGGTTTCCGCTCGCCGTCAATTGTGTGGTGGACGGCTTATTGCCGCAAAATAACTTAAGGCTGATTCTGTGAGCCTGCGCGGGTTTGCTGGCGCGATCTATGCGGTAAATACGGTGATGCAGTACATCATTAACTATTGGAGTCATATGCTGGGCGTTAATATTGAAACGGCGATGCAGCAGCGACTGTTTGAGCATATGCAAAAGATGTCCTACCGATTTTTTTTGATAACAACAAGACAGGCAGCTGATGTCGCGAATTACGAATGATTTGGTGGAGATTGGCGAAATGGCGCATCACGGGCCGGAGGATTTGTTCATTGCGATTATGACGCTGATCGGGGCATTTGTGCTGATGAGCTCGATTCACTAGAAGCTCGCGTTGCTAATTTTTGCGGTGATTCCGGTACTAATCTGGGTGTCCATTTATTTTAATGAAAAGATGACCAAGGCCTTCGATACGATGTATACGAGCATGGAAGAGTTTAATGCCCGTGTAGAAGGTATAATTGTCGGTATCCGAGTTGTGCAATCTTTTGGTAATGAGTAGTTTGAAAAGGTACTCTTTGACAAAAAAAACAACCGTTTTCGGCGCGCAAACCATTTGAGAGAAGATATTCGCTATAGCGATGTTCCTTGTAGATATGAAGGCAAGGACAAGGTACTGAAAAGGAATTGATCTCGGCATTCAGGCTGGAAAAACGGTTGCTTTTGTAGGTTTGTCAGGGGCGGGAAAACGACGATTTGCAGCTTGCTTCCCGTTTTTACGATGTGGAGGGCGATGTCATTACCATTGATGGTATGAATATCCACTGTATGACGCTGGTTTCACTACGCCGACAGATTGGGATTGTGCAGCAGGATGTGTTCCTGTTCTTGGCACTATTCGCGAAAATATCGGGTATGGCAAGCTGGATGCCGGGGAGGATGAAATATAGGAGGCTACGCGGCGTGCGCAGCTGCATGATTTTATCCGTTCTCAGCCGGAAGGAATGGATACGGTGATCGGTGAACGGGGTGTGAAGCTGTCTGGAGGTTAGAAGCAGCGGTTGGCGATTGCACGGATGTTCTTGAAAAATCCGCCGATTCTCATTTTGGATGGAGCGACCTCAGCGCTGGATTCGGAGACGGAGACTACAATTCAACAATCACTGACAGAATTGTCTGCCGGACGGACGACACTGGTCATTGCCCACCGACTGGCGATGATCAAAAATGCTAACCGTATCATCGTAGTAATGGAAAAAGGTATTACCGAGTAGGGAAGACATGTGGAGCTGGTTGCGGCGGGTGGAGTGTACAGTCGTTTGCATACTGCCCAATTTGGTTCCTGAACTACGATTTGTACGATAAAAGCGTCTGGGCTGGGGACAACTCCGCCTGTGGCGCATTTATTCATACGAAATAACCCGATTCATCTAATTTACGCATTGGTATGTTGAGAAAAAGGAAATGCTCATAGACGGAAAAGTTTATACAATGGAGAAGGATAGGAACTGTGAAATTCGACTTTTGATAAAGGATTTCATATAATGTGAGCATATTGTGAACAACTTAAAATGAGAACTTTGCAAAAACTGAAATGAAAATGATTTCCGTCCAGCTATGAATTTCAAAATTTGACGGAGGGAACGAGATGACAATGGAAGAGAGCAGCAGACAGGTACCTTGGCAGAGTTATTATGGACCTAATCTAGGTTATGTGCAGGACCAGTATGAAAAGTATGTAGCGGACCCCGGAACAGTTGATCCGGCTTACCGCGAGCTGTTTGATCAATGGGGTGAGCCGCCACAATCCGAATACTCGACTGCTTCCATGATAGACTACAAATTGCAAGGCCCCCCGGCAAGTGCTCAGGGACATCTTGATTCGAACACATTACAGAAAGCGGTTACAGCCGGGAAAATGGTGTGGAACATCCGTGAATACGGACATTTGGCTGCACAAATAGACCCTCTGGGACTGGATGCCGAGCAGGATACACACTTGCTTGATCCGGCATCCTACGGTTTGACTGAAGAGGACCTAAAGGCTTTTCCGTCCTCTTTAATATGGGATAACGCTCCTGCTGGAACACTTAACGGTTGGGAAGCTATCCAACGCTTGCGTGTGGCATACACAGGCCCGATTGCCTATGAATTTAGTCACATTCATAACGAGGAGGAGCGTCGTTGGTTGAACAGCTATGCTGAATCCGACTGGTCCTCCAAACCACTCACCACACAGGAACGCAAGGCATTGCTAGGCAGACTGGTAGAGGTGGAGCAATTTGAAGAGTTTTTGCATAAAACGTTTGTCGGACAGAAACGTTTTTCCATCGAGGGTAATGATGTCCTTGTACCGGTGCTTGACGAGATTATCCGTCTTACCACGAATGCAGGTGCAAGCCACGTCTTGATGGGGATGGCGCATCGTGGTCGTCTGAATGTACTGGCCCACGTGCTGGGCAAGCCTTACAGCAAGATTTTCTCTGAATTTCATCATTCTCCGAATAAGGATCTGATTCCGTCAGAAGGCTCGACAGGAATTAATTACGGCTGGACCGGAGATGTGAAATACCATCTGGGTGCCAATCGTTTTGTAAAGGATGGGGAAGCAGTACAAGCCCGTCTGACATTGGCGAATAACCCGAGTCATCTGGAATACGTGAATCCGGTCGTGCAGGGCTTTTCCCGCGCAGCGCAGGAGGATCGTAGTGAAGCGGGCTACCCGAAGCTGGATGTTAGCAAGGCGGCAACCATTATCATGCATGGAGATGCTGCTTTTCCAGGTGAAGGCATCGTGGCCGAATCACTCAATTTCACGAATTTGCGCGGCTTCCGTAATGGCGGTTCGGTTCATATTATCGTTAACAATCGTTTGGGCTTTACAACGGAAAGCGTGGACTCCCGTTCGACCCGCTATGCAAGCGATCTGGCCAAAGGATATGAAATTCCGATCGTACACGTGAACGCGGACAATCCCGAGGCGTGTATTGCAGCAGCTCGAATGGCTGGTGAATATCGCAACCGTTTCAAGAAGGATTTCCTGATTGATTTGATTGGCTATCGCCGTTATGGTCATAATGAATCCGATGATCCGGAAACAACGCAACCGCTGGTATACAGTAAGGTGAAAAACCATCCAACGGTTAGCAAATTGTATGCTCAAAACCTGATTAAGCAAGGAATCGTGGATGAAGCGTACAATGTTGGACTTATCGATAAGGTACAAAATCGACTCAAGGAAGCGCATGAGCATGTGAAGAATAACCCGGAAGAGGAGCCTACAATTGCTCCTTCCAAGGCAAAACGGGGTCAGGATTCAGTGATTCGTACGGCTGTAGAGTTGAAAAAGTTACGCCAGATCAATGAAAACCTGCTAAAATGGCCAAAGGCCTTCCAGGTATATCCGAAGCTGGATCGTATTTTACAGCGTAGAAAAACGGCTCTGAACGAAGGTGAAAAGGTGGATTGGAGCTTGGCGGAAACGTTGGCTCTGGCAACGATTCTGGCAGATGGCAAACCGATCCGTATGACGGGTCAGGATGCGGAGCGGGCAACGTTTGCTCACCGTAACCTCGTGTTGCATGAGCCTGAAACGGGCAATACGCATTGCCCTTTGCACACTTTGCCAGAAGCACGCGCTTCGTTCAGTATTCATAACAGCCCGTTGTCTGAGGCGTCTGTCCTTGGCTTTGAGTATGGCTATAACGTGTACTCTCCTGAAACGTTAGTGATTTGGGAAGCACAATTCGGTGATTTTGCCAACTGTGCGCAGGTTATTTTCGATCAGTTCATTTCCGCTGGCCGCGCCAAATGGAGACAGAAATCCAGTCTGGTGATGCTGTTGCCGCATGGTAGTGAAGGACAAGGACCGGAACATACAAGCGCACGTCTGGAACGATTCCTCCAACTGTCTGCACAAAATAACTGGACTGTCGCTAACCTGAGCAGTGCCTCGCAGTATTTCCATCTGCTGCGCCGTCAGGCTGCATTAAGCGAGAGTGAGGAAGCTCGTCCGCTTGTGATGATGTCGCCGAAGAGTCTCATTCGTAACAATCGTGTCGCTTCGCCTGCTTCCGAATTCAGCGAAGGAACATTCCGTCCCGTGCTGGAACAGCCCGGACTGGGTGCGCGCCCGGATCGTGTAGAACGGATTGTACTGTGCAGTGGCAAGATTGCCATTGATCTGGAAGAGGCGTTGGAGAAAGACAAGTATGAAGCGGAGGATCGTCTGCACATCATTCGTGTCGAGCAGTTGTATCCTTTCCCGGAAGAGGAAATTCGGAATGTTTTCAGCCGATTCCAGCATGTTAAGGAATTCGTATGGGCACAGGAAGAACCGAAAAACATGGGTGCCTGGAGTTACATTGAGCCTCGTCTGCGGAATGTAGTGCCACAAGGAGCGGAAATCCGCTACGCAGGCAGACCGGATCGTTCCAGCCCGGCGAGTGGTTATCAGCAAGTACACAGCCTAGAGCAGCAGCGAATTATTCAATCAGCGTTGAAGCAGGATTCCAAAAATAATATTACACTGGGGAGGTAGCGGCTGTGAGCGATATTTTAGTACCAGCAATGGGAGAATCCATCACGGAAGGGACAATCTCCAAATGGCTTGTGAAGGAAGGGGATTCCGTAGGACAGGGAGATGTTCTACTGGAGTTGGAAACCGATAAGGTCAATCTGGAAATTAGCGCAGAAGAAGCGGGGGTAGTCCAGAAAATCCTTCGTCAGGAAGGGGAAACGGTGGTTATCGGTGAAGCTGTTGGTTTGATCGGAAGTGGGAGCGGTAGCGCAGAGCCATCCGGTGCCGGAGAAGCAGCAGCGACCAAAGCGCCGGAAGCACCGCCTCTAGCGACTTCGCCCGCTTCCACAGGTGGTGGTAAATCAGCAGCGGAACAGGCCGCACAGCCTACTCTGTCTAACGGTGACGGGAGCGGTCAGACGGCATCTCCATCTGCCCGGAAGCTGGCACGTGAGCGTGGAATTGATCTGGGGCAAGTACAGGGGAAGGACCCGCTCGGACGTGTGTTCCAGGCGGACGTTAAAACGCATGCGAACAGCACCGATGTTTCGCGTGCCGCATCACCTGCACCTGCGACACCCGCTGCGACTCCGTCTCAGACAGAGTACAGCAAGCCGGTGGAACGTCAGCGCATGTCCCGCCGCAGAGCGACCATTGCCAAGCGTCTCGTTGAGGCACAGCAAACGGCCGCTATGCTCACGACCTTTAATGAAGTGGATATGACCGCTATTCTCGATGTTCGCAAACGCCGCAAAGACAAGTTCAAGGAGAAGCACGATGTTGGGCTGGGCTTTATGTCCTTCTTTACGAAGGCAGTGGTCGGCGCGCTCAAGCGGTTCCCTACGGTGAATGCGGAAATTAACGGTGATGATATCGTACTGAAAAAATACTATGATATCGGGATTGCTGTATCTGCGAAGGAAGGGCTGGTCGTACCCGTCGTACGGGATGCTGATCGTCTCGGCTTTGCCGAAATCGAGAAGAGTATTGCGGACTTGGCTGGCAAAGCACGTTCTAATTCGCTTTCTCTGGCGGATCTGCAAGGTGGAACCTTTACCATTACCAACGGAGGTATTTTCGGTTCCCTGCTGTCTACGCCAATCCTGAATACACCGCAAGTGGGTATTTTGGGAATGCATAAAATCCAGCTTCGCCCGATTGCCATTGACGAGGAACGTATGGAAAATCGTCCGATGATGTATATCGCGTTGTCCTATGATCACCGGATTATTGATGGCAGCGAAGCGGTTCGCTTCCTGGTAACGGTCAAAGAATTGCTGGAAGATCCGGAATCGCTGTTGCTGGAAGGATAAAATAGATCAACAGTTGTACCCAAACGTTACGTATAGGAAAAAGCAGGCTCTTGCGGGTCTGCTTTTTTTCCTGCATAGTTATAACATAAGATTACAGGTAGTAGGTACTCAGATGTGAAAGAAGGGTGGGGAACTGTTTTGAATCATGATTTGCGCTACCCGATTGGGTCATTCGTCGTTCCGGAACCCATTACAGAAGAACAGCTTGTGGCATGGACTCACGATATTGCCGAACTGCCTTCCCAGCTTCGTCAGGCGGTCGGAGGGCTGGACGAACAACAGTTGAACACGCCCTATCGCGAAGGAGGCTGGACGGTTAGGCAGGTTGTCCATCATTTGGCAGACAGCCATATGAACAGTTATATTCGCTTCAAGCTGGCGCTAACAGAGGATACACCCACGATTAAGCCATATGATGAGGGGCGTTGGGCCGAAATACCGGATGCAAGGGAGCTTCCGCTGGAGCCTTCTCTGCAATTGCTGGAAGGGCTGCATGAACGGTGGGTGGTTGTGTTGCGTTCGCTGGGGGATGATCAATTACACCGTACGTTTATCCATCCGGAATCGGGTCAGACGATCTGCCTGGAACGAAACATCGGCATCTATGCCTGGCACGGCAAACATCATATAGCTCATATTACTTCCCTAAGAGAACGGAATGAATGGTAATTATTAAGACAACCTCAAAGTAAAAAATTAAACACAAAAAGAAATCTTCAAGTCCACTGTAATCGTGGTTTTGAAGGTTTCTTTTTATTAAGAGCTATTTATGAGGATGCTTCAGAGCCTCCAGACAAAATAGAAGCGGAGCTCGCTGCTGTGTTAATATGACGATCCAGCCAATTAACGATATCGGTCATGACCTCGTCACGGTTCGTTTCATGCAGCATCTCATGCCGGCCGTCAGGATAGAGACGATATTCTACATCCTGAAGCTTCAGACTTCGGTACATATCCACCAGTGATAGAACACCTTTGCCGAACAACCCGACCGGATCACGATCCCCTGCAAAAATATAGACTGGCAGTGTGGGATTGATTTTTTCGAGTGAGGAGGGACTATGAATTTCCTGTAACAGCCGGAAAAAATCAAGGAAAAAACCTGTCGTGCAGATGGCCCCGCATAACGGATCATGCACGAATTGATCTACTTCCTCGGGATCGCGGGATAACCAGTCGAACGCTGTACGCACCGGACGAAAGGCCCGATTAAATCCGCCGAAGACCATAGCGTTGAGTAGTATGCTGCGGTGATCCATTCCTTGCAGTTTGGCTTGCAGCAGGGCAACTTGTTCGCCAAGTTTCAGCAGGCCACGCCGCCCGTTCGTTCCCGATAAAATAAAACCGTGATACTGTTGCCTGCCATCATACATGATTTTCTGGGTTAAAAAGGACCCCATACTGTGACCGAGCAAAAAACGAGGCTGATCAGGGAACTCTTTGGCCGCAATTTGGCCCAGATCCAGCATACCAATTGCCATTCGTCTGAATGCATTCGCTCCCGGCATGCCAAGCTTATCAGGATCACCAGCCGTACGTCCGTGGCCGATATGATCGTTGGCATATACACCGTAGCCGGAAATTGTAAGCTTCTCGGCTAAGTGAATATAGCGGTGGGACGTCTCGCACATCCCGTGCGAAATCTGAACGATTCCCCGCACGGGCGTATGCTCATCCGGTAGCCAGCGGTAGGCAAAAAGGTCCGTTCCGTCATTTTCAGCGATGGTGAAGGTATATTCCCGCATGATTAGACAACACACCCTTTAAGCTTTAAGGAAGATAAGATCTGAGGACAGTCATTCCGTCATGCAACGTGTAACCGCCCAGATTGGCGGGCAGCAGGAAGCAATCTCCGGCTTTGCAGGAGAGAGACGCCGAATGATCGTCCCACGTTAATGTACCGCTACCTTCGCAAATCACGAGAATGGTAAAGCTGTCATCGGTTGTGGAAAGCGCCCAGCTTCCTTTTACGATACCCTTTTCTACGACAAAATACTCACAGGCTGCGAGTTGAAGCCATTCGCCCGGTTGCAAACCTCCTGTTTTCATCGTTGTTGCACCAGCCCCCTCGTAAGAGGTCACATTGAGGGAATCCTCGATATGCAGCTCACGGGGCTTGCCATCCAGACCAGGACGGTTATAGTCATATAACCGATAGGTGGTATCTGAATTTTGCTGAATCTCAGCAACAACAACGCCTGCACACAGCGCATGTACGGTTCCAGCGGGGATGAAGAATGTGTCGCCTGCCTCAACAGGAATCTGACGCAAGCTGCCCAGGATGTCTCCGCTTTCAAGAGCGGTACGCAGGCTGTTCCGGGTCACACCCTCGGTCAGACCATAAATAATTTTAGCATCCGGCTTGGCATCAAGCACGTACCACATTTCGGTTTTTCCCAGCTCTCCGGCTGGAAGTCCTGCATAATCATCTGTCGGATGCACTTGCACGGACAGATCGTCATTGCAATCCAGCAGCTTGATCAGAAGCGGAAAACGTCCGCCTTTTTCCGATACGCCCTTGGCCCCGAGCCAGTCCTGCCCGTAGGTTTCGCGAATTTCATCCAGTCCTTTGCCAGCCAGCTTGCCATTAATGACCGTTGTGGTTCCATTTGGATGATCGGCAATCATCCATCCTTCGCCAATATGTCCTTCCGGCGGGGTCAAACCGAATTGTTCTAAGGCTCGTCCTCCCCAAACTCTCTCTTTGAACTCAGGTTGAAATTGCAGCGGGTATGGCTTTAGCATAATTTCTCTCCTCCATAATGAGTAATGAGTGCGACCTAACAGAATAGGGAATCAGAAACGTCCCGATGGGGCAATAAAACTAGGATGAATAGCCCGTACGACGCTCGAAAAAGATATATATAAGGCGGCTAAAAAAAACCGACATTATTTCTTTTCAACCGCCACTACGTAGGGCGAAGTGGCTCGCTGTAATTGGCGGTAAATAATGCTTTGACCACTGGATATCGGGAGGGCGGAGGCCCATTGAAGAACGGCTTCCGCTTCCTCGCCGCCTCCGGCGTGTCCCGGATACAGTACGGCGGTCAGAATACCGCGCGGGCGCAGCAGATACAGCGCCGCATCAAGAGCGGCGAGTGTACTGTCGGTATGCGTGATTACAGACGGATCAGCGCCTTCGGAGGGCAAGTAGCCGAGGTTAAACATGACCGCAGCGACTTTGCCATGCAGCTTGTCGGGAACGGCCTCCCGCATCTGCTCATGGCCTTGCAGCAGCAGCGACACCTCCGCCAGTGAGGGTGATTCGTCTTCGTCCAGCCGATGACGAGCGAGCTGCAACGCCTCCTGCTGGATATCGAAGCCATAGACACGTCCCCGCCTTCCGGCAGCCTTAGCTAGGAACAGTGTATCCGCTCCGGTGCCAACTGTGGCATCTATAGCCGCATCGCCCGGCTGGACTCGTGCAGCTACCAATTGATGAGCGTAGCTCAGTACAGACAGGAAGCCCATTTAAGACTGCCTCCAATACTTACCTTGCCACGTTTCCCGTGATTTTAGTTCATCGTCAATGGCGTTAAGTACTTCCCATTTTTTGAGCGACCACATCGGACCCATCAGCAAATCGCGTGGTGCATCTCCGGTCAAGCGATGAACGATCAGTTCGGGCGGCAAAAATTCCAGCGTATCGACGATCAGCTTGACATATTCATCCTTTTCCAGAAAGCGTAGTAATCCGGCTTCATACTGCTTGACCATCGGCGTTTTGCGCATGAGATGCAACAGGTGGATTTTGATGCCCTGCACATCCATAGCTGCCACTGCACGACCTGTGTCCAGCATCATTTCATGCGTTTCCTGCGGCAGCCCGTAAATGATGTGTGCGCACACGCGGATATTACGCTTGCGCAGCTTTTCCACCGCTTCCAGATAGCATTGAGTGTCATGGGCGCGGTTAATCAGCTCCGAGGTGGATTCATGGACGGTTTGCAGGCCCATCTCGATCCACAGGTATGTGCGCTCGTTTAGCTCGGCAAGGTAATCCACTACATCGTCAGGCAGGCAATCGGGACGTGTAGCGATGGACAGACCAACAACGCCGGGCTGCTCCAGGATGACCTCGAAGTATTCGCGTAGCTCCTCAACCGGGGCATACGTATTTGTATAGGCTTGAAAATAGCCGATATATTTGGCGTTCGGCCATTTTAGATGCTGTCGGTCCCGAATCGTATTGAATTGGGTAACGAGATCGTCCCGGCGGCGTCCGGCAAAATCACCAGATCCCCGTGCGCTGCAAAAGGTGCAGCCTCCTTTGGCAATGGAACCATCCCGGTTCGGACAGGTAAAACCCGCATCCAGCATGACTTTAAACACTTTATTTTGAAATTGCTCGCGCATTTCGTAATTCCACGTATGGAACCGTTTATCTCCCCACAGGAGAGGAGCAGGCAACAAATCTGTTTTCATGGGTGTACTCCTTTTTTTTGCGATCACCTTAGTGTAACAAAAATCAGTCGGAATTGGGAATCACTTGACAGCGAAAGGCAGGAGAAAGTACGAATTTTATAGGATTCAGGATTGAAAAAGGTTACACCATGTGTTATATTGTAAGCGATACCAAAAGTACTGTAAAAGGACTGTTTGAGATCTTGAAAATAAAGGTTAACATCGGCTAATGATTATTTTTCAGGGCAGCTATGCTGCTTCTATCGCCTGCTTTAGGGTAAATGCACGTCGGTTCCATCACTAATAACCTGTGAGGTGATCTTTTATGAATACGCAGGATAAAAAGCGTATGGATAAAGTTACTGTTGAGTTAACCTTTGATGAGGCATTGGCGCTGACCGGTGTCCGTTTTGGGCAGGACCGCCAAATTGGAACGGCCGCACGTCAAAAAATCAGAGCCGCTTGCCAAAAGACGATTGATTTTTCACCTGCTGATGGGGTAGACTATGAACAATTAAATTAGTTGGACCCAATCCAAATATATTGAAAAAGGAATTTCATTTCCGTATCTTCAAGCGGGGGTGAGATTCCTTTTTCCTTGATAACAGAGCATATGGAGGAGTAACATGCGTTTACGCGGAAGAAAAGGAATACGGGAAAGTTTGGAAGAACAGCAGGACCTGGTTATCTTGGAGCCGGGGCAGTATAAAGGAAAGTGGCAGCAGCTTTTTGGCAATGATCGTCCGATTCATGTGGAATTCGGTATGGGCAAAGGGCGTTTTATTAGCCAAATGAGCTATCGGAATCCGGAAATCAACTATATTGGATTTGATATGTACGATGAGTTGGTTCGTCGTGCAGCGGAAAAGTCACGTCTGGCTTGGAGTGATACAGAGGTTGATACGCCGCCTAATATCAAATTGGCGTTGGCGAACATTGAACAGATTGAAAATGTTTTTGAACCTGGGGAAATTGAGCGCATTTATTTGAATTTTAGCGATCCGTGGCCTAAAGCCAAGCATGCGCGTCGTCGCTTGACGCATCCGCGCTTTTTGGACAAGTACCGTCAGCTTTTAAACAGCAAGGGGCAAATTCATTTCAAGACCGATTCAGAGACGCTGTTTGAGTTTTCGCTGAATTCGTTTGCCGACAGTGGTCTACAAATGACGAACATTTCGTTGAACCTTCATCGTGATGGTATCAACGAAGAGCATGTCATGACGGAATATGAGCATAAATTCATGGGCAAAGGCATGAACATCCATCGTGTCGAGGTGCTAATCGGCAAAGATGCTTTAGAAGAGTATGAGAAAATACGTCTTGAGAAGTATGGGAAATAAATAAAATAAAACAGGGTGCTTCCTTATTTAGGAAAGCACCCTGTTTGGTTCCAGTATATCCAAAATACTCTGTGCACTCTGAAGAGGATAATATCGTGCTACATTATGAACGTGATCCTGTCGCTTGCGAACGATTTCCGGAAATTCGTGTAACAGCCGGTTCATCCATTTAACAACAACATCCAGCGAAGTAATCGGTTCTCCGAAGCCTTGAGCTGTAAAGTATTGACAATTTTCTTCTTCCTGTCCGGGGAGAGGTTTGTGAAACAACATTGGAATCCCTTTAGCCAGTCCCTCGGTGCATGTCATTCCGCCGGGCTTGGTGATGAGCAGATTCGATATCTCCATTAATTTGTCGATTTCCCGTGTAAATCCGAAAATATGAATATTCGGATGATTGAAGCGGGGATCCAGCTGCATTTTACGACGGATTTTATCATTATGACCCAGACAAAAAATTAATTGAATGTTTTCTCTCCATTGGGTAAGCGTGCGATGAATGACTTCGTCGTTCATCAGACCCCAGCCGCCGCCCATAACGAGTACGGTGGGAATCGGCTTAAGAACGAATTGGTCCCGGATTTCGTCGTGCCCCGGATGTTCCCAAAAATTAGGATGAACCGGAATACCCGTTACTTGAATTTTCGACATAGGCACTCCACGTATACGCAGCTTACGCATGACCTCAGGCGTAGATACAAAGTACCGGTCAACCTCGGGACTGATCCATGTTCCATGCGCATCGTAATCTGTAATGACGGTACAAAGCGGGACATGTACGCCCAAGCGCTTCAAACGTGAAATCACCGCACTTGGGATGGGATGAGTGCATACCACCAAATCAGGACGAAGCTGCCGGAGAATGTTTCGGGTCTGCGTGTAGAAAAGACGATGCAAAGCGAGCGTTGTAAGACGGTTTAATGATTTTTTATACTGATGACGGTAAACCATTCCGATCAGGCGAGGCTGCGATATGATAGTCTTCTTGTACGCTGTAATAATGAGCGGAGCCATTCTCGGATTCAAAAAGCTCCCCAATTCCAGCACTCTGGTTTGCACATTCGGAGAAAGCTTGCGCAAACTGCTTGAGAGCGCGTACGCAGCTTGAGTATGTCCGGCACCGAAACCTTCCGATAATAATAACACTCGTTTTTTAGCCACTCTCATTTCACCTGTTCCTGCTGGGATGTTCTCAATCATACCATATCGGCTTTAAGGCCAGAATGCAACCGTTCCTATTGCCGCAGATGTGCCGATGACCGCTCCCGCGAGGACGTCCGTAGGATAGTGGAGCCCCAGGTAAATTCGGGAAAAACCCACAATCAGCGCGACAGGCAGCAGAAGCAGTGTTAGAATGGGTGACTGTAGCATAAAAGGAACGGCCACTGAAAAAATAGCGGTTGTATGCCCTGAAGGAAAAGAATGATCCGACAGGGGATTACGGAACGTATTCGTATCTGGCAGTGCCAGATATGGACGAATCCGCGGATACAGCTTCTTGGCGATGGCTACAGGGATGTGGCTGACTCCAAGCGCGATAGCCCCCTTCATACCGGATTCCTTCCATGGAAGCGGAGCAAGCAGCCATACAAGCAGTGTGGAGGTGATTGTAAAGGTCGCCCCACCCAGATGTGTAAGATAATAAAGCCAGAAGTTCAAAAAGCGATTGTGTAAGCGTCCGTTGATCCATTTGAACAACTGCTGCTCCAGATTTACAAGTTTTACGACTAGACGTTGCATTTGGTTTCCTCCGCTTGCCGTCGGGTTGGTCGGCAAATATTTTGAATCACTTGGACAGAATCAGGCGATAAGTAATTATTCTCTTGCTCTCATCATATTTTTAAACGCTGCTCATTTCAAGAATCACAATTTTTCTGGTTCAATTCTACACAAAAATGTTAATGGAATATAAGTTGAATTGTATAACTTTCTTTGCGTTCATCCGTCTAATACGATAGAGTATTTAGAAGTGGTTGTTAAATGGCCCATAAAAAGGAGGACTAAAGAAATAAAAAGCTAGCAAATGGATGAAAATAAGACCTAACGTCATGAATGAAAGGCTCAGCGTCGTATTCCTAGTTTAAACGGGAGTTTGTCGTGTTTTTTTGCTGCTGAGACCGGTTTAAAGGCTTTGACAAAAGATTGAAAACCAACGAAAATCGTAATGGCATTCCTGTGACAGCCAAAAGGGGGCTGCGCACAGCCAATGAAAAAAGCAAGGGTCGGGTCAAACTACAAAAAAAGGCGCGCAAAGCGCCCCAACTTGCGCTACACAGATAGAAAACAAACGCAAGATTTTTAAGGGGTATAAAAAAAGGGGGTAACAAGAGATTATGTTAGACGCCATTTTCGTGACGCTCCAGATTATGCTGGCGCTGATCGCGGCCTATCAGTTTGCATTCTCCTTGTTCGGTCTGGTTCGCAAAAAAAGAAAAGAGCATGCGGCTCCGGAAAAATCATTTGCCGTTTTGGTCGCTGCCCACAACGAGGAACAGGTTGTTGGAGCATTGATGGAAAACTTGAAGCAACTTGATTATCCAAAGGAAATGTACGATGTATTCGTTATTTGTGATAACTGTACGGACAAGACGGCGGATATCGTTCGCGCACACGGCATGAATGCTTGTGAACGTACAAATCCGAATTTGCGTGGTAAAGGCTACGCCATTGAGTGGATGCTCAAGGAATTGTGGGCTATGCCACGTCAATATGATGCGATTGTCATGTTCGATGCTGACAATTTGGCACATACGAATTTCTTAAGTGAAATGAACAACGATTTGTGCACAGGTGCCCGTGTTATTCAGGGGTACATTGATACGAAGAATCCTGAGGATTCATGGATTACTGCGGCATATGGAGTATCTTACTGGTACATCAACCGTTTGTGGCAACTGTCGCGTCACAACCTGAACATGGCTAACTTCCTTGGTGGTACAGGCATGTGCTTTGAAACCAATCTGCTTAAGGAAATGGGCTGGGGTGCGACGAGTCTGGTAGAGGATTTGGAGTTCACCATGCGCTGTACGCAACGCAACGTATATCCAAGGTTTAATTATGATGCCAAGGTATATGATGAAAAGCCGTTGACTTTTAAAGCTTCCTCCAGACAACGTCTGCGCTGGATGCAGGGTCATTTTACAGTCGCTCGCCGTTATTTCTTCCCGTTGCTGTGGCAGAGTATCAAGCATAGAAGCTTGATCAAATTCGATATGGCCCTTTATGGTCTGAACGTGTATATCGTGTTGCTTACCTTCTTGATGACAGTAGCGATGTGGGTAGACATTACGTTATTTGGTGGTCCTAATATCGAAAATATCTATGTACAATTTCCGGCTTGGACCGGTGCTATAGCTGTTGGTCTGAATATTACCACCTTTTTGATCGCGATGATCCTGGAAAAGGTTACGTTCAAAAAAGTGTATCTGTACTTGCTGCTATTCCCAGTCTATCTGGTTTCTTGGTATCCGATTACGTTCTATGCGTTCTTCACACAGAACAACAAGCAATGGAGCCACACCCAGCATACGCGTGTCGTTCGTCTGGAAGAAGTCCAAAGCAAGCAGGGCTAAATGCAGATTAGGGTATGAGTGTTTCACAGATTCCAAGTGTCAACTGTTTTGAATAAAAGTGTTGACACTCTGGAGAGTTGCGTGATATGATACTAGAGTATGTTAATTGAAAAGTATGGATTAACAAGTAGAAGGTCCGACTTCTCACCTGTCCGGTATTGCCGGCTGGTCTTGATCCAATGATTTGTGAATTGAACTTTCATGATGAATTGAGTATCAGACAGGGATGTCGGCTGCATAGTCGTCATCCCTTTTTTGTGCTTTAACACAATACAACAATAACAGGTTCTGGAGGTGGAGGGTTATTAGTAAGGAACATATGATCAATGATGAGATTCGGGTGAGAGAAGTACGTCTGGTTGGTGCTAACGGGGAACAAATCGGGATTACACCGACTCGTGAAGCTCTGCAAATGGCGATTGACGCAAACTTGGATCTCGTGAACGTGGCGCCTCAAGCGAAGCCGCCCGTGTGTCGGATTATGGATTACGGAAAATTCCGCTATGAGCAACAGAAGAAAGAAAAGGAAGCCCGTAAAAACCAGAAGATCGTTGACATCAAAGAGGTATGGTTCCGTTCCAACATCGAGGAACATGACTACCAGACCAAGTTTCGCAATGTGGTGAAGTTCCTGAATGAAGGGGACAAGGTGAAATGCTCCGTTCGGTTCCGCGGTCGGGAAATTACCCATGCTAACGTGGGTCAAAAAATTCTCGAACGTGTGAAAGTGGAAGTTGCTGATCTTTGTACCGTGGAGCGCCAACCCAAGCTCGAAGGACGCAGCATGATTATGATATTGGCTCCAAAGAGTCAATGACAAATTAAGGAGGAAGTTCAATGCCTAAAATGAAAACACATAGCAGCCTTAAAGGTCGCTTCAAGATTACTGGTACTGGTAAAGTAATGCGTTACAAAGCTTACAAAAACCACTTGCTTTCCCACAAATCTAAACGTGCAAAACGCGTTCTGGGTACTAACCCTGAGATGGCACCTGGGGACGTTAAGCGTCTGAAACAAGGTCTTGCTAACCTGAAATAGCACACAGCACGACAATGAATTAAGCATAAACATTATTTGGGAGGTCTTTTGATATGGCAAGAGTAAAGGGCGGATTCGTCGTTCGTCGTCGTCATAAAAAAGTATTGAAGCTTGCTAAAGGTTATTTTGGTTCCAAGCACCGCATTTTTAAAACAGCTAATGAGCAGGTAATGAAATCGCTTGTTTACGCATACCGTGATCGTCGTCAGACGAAACGTAACTTCCGCAGACTGTGGATCGTGCGTATCAATGCAGCAGCTCGTTTGAACGGTTTGTCTTACAGCAAACTGATGCACGGCCTGAAATTGGCTGGTGTGGACATTAATCGCAAAATCTTGGCTGATCTTGCAGTCAACGATATCAATGCGTTCAACTCTTTGGCAACTGTTGCTAAAGGCAAAATCAACGCTTAATTATTGAAATGAAGGCGTGGAAACCGCGAAAGTGGTTGAAAAGGTATCCCGAGCAGTATGCTGTTTAGGGATGCCTTTTTTTGTACATACTTAGCGAGATGAAAAGGGCCCAAATTATTCGAAATACGAATAAACATGACATGTGATGATATTTTGCAATAGGTGTAGTGCTTGTATTGATGGGATTTCAAAAAAAATTGACCCAAGGTTATTAATCATCTAGATTTTAGTCGATCATAATTGTATAATCTCTTAAGTAAGTCTTCTGTACGATCTGTCTCGACAGTAAATGGCATGTATGACGTGTCCATTTTCAGAGAAAAGAGACAGTCCAGGTATCTAACACTAAGGGGGAACAGTATCAGCATGAAGAAAATGTTCAGTATGTCTTTGGTTATGCTGCTAGCGATCTCAGTCATTCTCGCAGGTTGCGGTAACAAAAATCAGGGCGCGTCCAATGCAAGTGGCGAAGACGCAGGTAGTTCTGCCAAAACATCGAATGTCCAAATCGGCATGGTAACAGATGTAGGTGGAGTAAACGACAAGTCGTTTAACCAATCTGCTTGGGAAGCACTGCAAGCAATTGAAAAAGAAACAGGTATCAAGGCTAAATACCTGCAAAGTAAATCGGACCAAGATTACATTCCTAACCTGAACCAATTTGTCAAGGATGGTTTTAACCTGACTTGGGGTATTGGTTTTAATCTGGCGAATGCGATTGGACAAGTAGCGAAAGAAAACCCGGACAAAAATCTGGCGATCATCGACAGTGTCGTGGATGCGCCTAATGTAAAATCGGTTGTTTTTGCTGAAAATGAAGGTTCCTTCCTGGTGGGAGTTGTAGCTGGTAAACTCACCAAAACAAATAAAATTGGTTTTGTGGGTGGACAAGACAGCCCGCTGATCAAGCGTTTTGAAAAAGGTTTTGAAGCTGGTATTAAAGCAGTAAATCCAAATGCAAAATTGGAAGTAAACTACACAGGTGCGTTTGATAAGCCGGATCTGGGTAAAGCTGCGGCTGCAACGATCTACAACGATGGTGCAGATATTATTTTCCACGCAGCTGGCGGATCAGGTACAGGCGTATTTAACGAAGCACTCGCACGGAAGCAACAAGGTCAGCAAGTATGGGTTATCGGTGTAGATAAAGACCAATCGCTTGAGTTTGGTGACGGCGTAACGTTGACTTCAATGGTCAAACGTGTGGATGAAGCCGTAAAACGCGTATCCCAGGAAGTCATCGACGGTAAATTTAAGGGCGGTATTGAAACACTGGCTCTGAAAGACAACGGAGTTGGCTTGGCGGATACATCCAGTAAAAACGTTCCTAAAGACGTGCTTGATCTCGTAGAACAATACAAGCAAAAAATTATTAAGGGCGAAATTACAGTTCCTTCGAAATAAGATTGGGCTTGCAAGATAAATAAAGGTGACGACAAGGCTGGTTCACAAGACTAGCCTTGTTCTTACGTCTGGAGTTACACAGATCATAACGGTCAATCAGCTCATTGGAGCACATACTATAAAGTATAAGGGTGATCTCATGGATGCAGCGACCCCCGTCGTTGAGTTAAAGCAAATTACAAAACGATTCCCCGGCATCGTTGCCAACGACTCCATCAGCATCAAGCTGCATAAGGGAGAAATTCAGGCCCTTTTGGGTGAGAATGGTGCGGGTAAATCTACGCTTATGAACATTCTTTTCGGACTGTATCAGCCGGATGAAGGATCGATAGAAATCGGTGGGAAACCAGTACAGATTGATAGCCCCAATAAGGCGATTGATCTGGGTATTGGCATGGTGCATCAGCATTTTAAGCTCGTGCAGCCGTTTACCGTAACCGAAAATATTATCCTGGGCTCGGAGCCACGCAAAGGTCTGAAAATCAATTATAAAAAGGCTGCCGCCGAAGTGCAGCGGTTGTCTGAACAGTACGGCCTTCAGGTGAATCCAAATGCCAAAATTGAAGATATATCGGTCGGCATGCAACAGCGTGTGGAAATTATCAAAACGCTCTACCGTGGCGCAGATATCCTGATTTTCGACGAGCCAACAGCGGTGTTGACTCCACAGGAAATCATTGAGCTACTGGACATTATGAAGCGTCTGGTAGCTGAAGGCAAGTCCATTATTCTGATCACTCATAAACTTAAAGAAATCATGCAAATTACAGATACAGTTACGATTATTCGCCGGGGTCAGGTCATTGATACGGTCAAGACATCGGAAACGACGCCGAATGAGCTGGCGGAGAAAATGGTAGGCCGCCGTGTGTCCTTTAAAGTGGACAAGCAGCCTACCAAGCCGGGACAAACCGTTCTGGAAATGAGCAATGTGGTCTCTAAAAACAAGGATGGCATTAGCGTTCTGAATGAGCTGAATCTGCAAGTCAAGGCAGGCGAGATTTTAGGAATCGCCGGAGTGGATGGCAATGGGCAGAGTGAGCTGATTGAAGCTCTGACCGGTTTACGCAAGGTCGATGGCGGGCACATCCGATTGCTCGGACAAGAAATGACGAATCAGTCACCACGTAAAATTTCAGAGGCAGGCGTTTCGCATATCCCGGAGGACCGGCATAAGCACGGGTTGGTACTCGATTTTTCTATGAGCGAAAACATGGTCCTGGAGACGTACTATCAGGCTCCTTACAGTAAAAACGGCTTTCTGAATAAAGAGGCTATGGATAAGCAGGCGAAAAGTCTCATTGAGAAATTTGATGTGAGAACGCCGGATATTCATACCAAGGCGAGAGCATTATCTGGCGGTAATCAGCAAAAGGCAATTATTGCGCGTGAAATAGATAAAAATCCAGACCTGCTCATTGCGGCCCAACCTACACGGGGGCTGGATGTTGGAGCGATTGAATTTGTCCAGAAGCAACTGGTTGCCCAGCGGGATCAAGGCAAAGCGGTATTGCTCATTTCTTTTGAGCTGGACGAGATTATGAATGTATCTGACCGAATTGCTGTCATCTATGAGGGCAAGATTATCGGGGAAGTGCTACCGGAAGAAACGAATGATCAGGAATTGGGACTGATGATGGCCGGAAGTGCAGTGAAGAAAGGAGTAGAGAATGGCTAACCTATTGAAAATATTCACAAAAGACTCCTTTGTTCTGGCGCTGGTCTCTATTATTTTGGGTCTTCTTCTGGGTGCAGTCGTGATGCTGATTGGCGGCTATGATCCCATTGTGGCGTATTCTGCACTATTTAGCCGTGTGTACGGAGACTCATACAACTTTGGTGAGGCTATACGTGAGATGACCCCACTGATTTTGACGGGGCTGGCATTTGCTTTTGCGGCCCGTGCCGGATTGTTTAACATCGGCGGCGAAGGTCAATTTCTGGTGGGTATGACGGCTGCTTCGATTGTGGGCATCAAGCTGCATGGACTGCCTGCTATTATTCATGCGCCGCTGGCGATCATTGCCGGGGCGGTATTCGGTGGTCTGTGGGCTGCAATTGCTGGCTATTTGAAGGCCAAGCGTGGCGTTAATGAGGTCATCACTTGTATTATGATGAACTGGATTGGTCTGTATTTGGCTAACCTGGTGATTAACCAGTTCGCACTCATGGATGGTGAAAACCGTTCCGTGGATATTCAGCCTTCCGCTTCAATTTCGATTGAATGGCTGTCACAGATGATGGGAAATGCCCGGGTTCATTGGGGGACGGTTATTGCTGTGCTGGCGGCGGTGTTTTTCTATATTTTCATGTGGAAAACCAAGCAGGGCTATGAGCTGCGTGCTGTCGGATTTAATCAGGACGCATCCCGCTATGCAGGTATGAATGTGAATCGCAACATCGTAAAAGCGATGTTCATTAGTGGTGTTTTTGCCGGATTGGCGGGTGCCTTTGAAGTGCTGGGGGTTTTCCATTATCAATCCGTCATGGCAGGATCGCCGGGAACCGGCTTTGACGGTATCGCCGTGGCGCTCATCGGGATGAATAATCCGTTCGGTGTATTGCTGGGCTCTGTTTTGTTCGGAACGCTTACGTATGGTTCTGCAGGGATGAGCTTTAGCGCGGATGTACCGCCCGAAATTATTCGGGTTGTCATAGGCTCGATTATTTTCTTTATTGCAGCTCAGGGAATTGTTCGTTGGGTAGTGAAGCCGCTCTACTCCAAGCGGAAGAAAGAGAAGGTGTTGTAAAATGAGTTGGTTAACACTTGGTGAATTAATCCATACAACGCTCGTTTTTGCGACGGCGATTATATTTGCGTCTCTTGGCGGAGTTTTTTCAGAGAAATCCGGTGTAACGAACCTTGGGCTGGAAGGTCTTATGGTGTTCGGGGCGTTTGCGGCGGGTGTAGGCGGATTTTATGCGGAACAAGCAGGGCTGGGGGGAACCTCTGCCGCTTGGGTGGGTGTGCTTTCGGCGGCGGTATTCGGCATTCTGGTTTCGCTGATCCATGCTGTAGCCTCGATTACGTTTAAAGCCGATCAGATCATTAGCGGGATTGTAATTAACTTTTTGGCGGCAGGCAGTACGCTATACATGGTTAAGCTTTTATTTGATGGTGATGGCGATACTGGACGTATTCAGGGGTTCAGCGAAATATCTATTCCCTATCTTGTGGATATCCCGATTTTAGGAAAAGCCTTTTTCCAAGCCTATCCAACGACCTATTTGGCGATATTATTAGTCATTATTGGATATTTTACATTGTATAAAACACCGTTTGGCCTACGCCTGCGTTCTGTCGGAGAGCATCCGGGAGCTGCAGACACCGTTGGTATCAAGGTGAACCGACTGCGTTATATCGGGGTCATGATCAGCGGCGCGTTGGCTGGTATTGGCGGAGCTACGATTACTTTGACGACGACAAATATGTTTTCGCATAATACGGTATCTGGTCAAGGGTATATTGCCATTGCCGCTATGATTTTCGGAAAATGGAATCCGCTCGGCGCTTTTGGCGCAGCTGTGTTTTTTGGCTTTTCTCAGGCCATTCGCAACTATGTGCAGTTGTTCGCATGGTCGCAAAGTATTCCCCAGGAAATTATTTTTATGCTGCCGTATCTCCTGACGATTATTGTGCTGGTAGCGGCTGTAGGGCGCTCGCGTGCTCCTGCTGCTTTGGGGCAGCTCTATGATCCAAGCAAGCGCTAATTTTACATGGGCAGCTAAAAGCTGTTTGTCTTGGAATCTAAAATTACATTTGTTCGCAAATCCGCCGGTATCTGCATTCGCAGGTACCGGATTTTTTTAGGTTGTGCAGGCATTCAAACATACGCTTCTGGCATGGATGGAATAGACTGTGCTATGCAGATTGGACGAACGCTCGGTCCCTGTCAGCTCCAGTCTGTTTTGTGGTGGCGGTGAGCTATCAAGGAGCCGTTCAATCTGTCCATCCGTTGAGGAAGAAGGAGGAAATACGATGAAACAGGCAGTAACCAGAAAGCAGGTGGAGAAGCTTGTCAGTAAAGTCATTCTGGCTACTCGCAAGGATGGTTCCCAGGTCAGCGGCAAGCTGATTCGCATTTCGGGTAACCGACTGATTCTTCACCCAAACTGTAAGAAAAAAGTAAAGACGAAGGCGATTATTCCCTTGGTGTTGTTTGACTTGCTTGCCATCGGCACGGCTCCTTACGTTGGTGGATATGGTGGCGGGTATGGCGGCTACGGAGCAGGTTATGGGGGGCCGGGATATTGTGGCCCTCAGTGCGGCCCATATACAGATGGGGGATACCCCGGAGTAGGTTATCCGATTTACCCCAATTTATTCTAGGCTAATGGAATGATGAGCTGTAGGATCCACTTTATCACAATGTCTTTTCAAGTTCATAGCATCGACTCAGGGAGACGTATCGTAGCATTTGGTAATGGTTACGCAGATAAAAGCGGATTCCACGGATATTGTCTTCATCTACCATGACTTTTGCCCGCTTGCAGCGTCGTAGCTGTCCGTATTGTTCTGCATGGTCCAGCAGTTTTTTTCCGTAGCGCTGACCTTGATGAGACGAAGAGATTGCGATCAAATCAATGTACAGCAGCTCTCCATGCAGCATGACATGAATGAAGCCGATAGGCTGTATATTATCCGGCCTGCAAGCGACAAAAGTGATGCCCCGGTTTAAGCGCCGGGGTAATTCTTTACGGATTTGATCCATTTCTTGTGCTCCTAAATGCGACAGGGGGACAAGCTCTTGCTCGATCAGGCGAAGGATCGTGCTGTCATCCTGGGTGCTGCGTTTGCGGATCATAAGCGGGCCTCCTTTTCCACCCTTTTAGCAAGGCAAGACGCAGCTTTGAAGGTGCGCACAGTCTCGCCGTGTGGTCTTTTTTTATAATATGCGGGTACCTCTTGCAAGCGTGCGATTCGGAGGTACCCCGGAGAAAAAACATAAATTTTTATGAAATTTGAGTATTGACTATCCCAGATGGGGGACATATAATGTGTCTAAACATTTGAATGAATGACATCAACTCAACAGCAATGAAAAGGACGAAGTGATTAGGGCTCTTTTGTTCAGAGAGTGAGGCATTAGCTGCAAGCTTCACCAAAATCCCTTTTTAACGAGCTCACCTTGGAGCTGTTTTCCTGAAAAGTATTTGGAACCGATGATGTTTAGCGGTGCGCTGAATCACCTATTAGGGAAAATCGTACGGTCTACGTTACAGACGCCAGATATGGAAATCCTTTGTGATTTCTGTACCTGCCAAGGTTCGATATCGCGATATATCGGGCAAACACGGGTGGTACCACGGAAGCTACAGCCTTTCGTCCCTCAGTAACAGCAAGTCTGTTCTAGGGATGAAAGGTTTTTTTGTTTTTACAAATGTCAGATGTATTTAAATATTGTAAAGGGGGATGACCAATGAGTGCACAAATTCCTGAAGTTCGGTCGACCGATGAATTACGTGAAAAGTGGATGAAACCTGAAGTGATTACAGGTTCGGAAATTTTGCTCCGTAGCCTGTTGCTGGAGGGAGTAGATTGTGTCTTCGGATACCCCGGTGGTGCAGTGCTCTACATTTATGATGCCATGTATGGCTTTGAGGATTTCAAGCATGTCCTCACCCGTCACGAGCAGGGAGCCATTCATGCGGCAGATGGTTACGCACGCGCCAGCGGTAAAGTCGGCGTCTGTATCGCGACTTCCGGACCTGGAGCAACCAATCTTGTAACCGGCATTGCGACGGCTTTTATGGATTCGGTGCCATTAGTGGTCATCACAGGCAACGTTATTTCCTCCCTGATCGGTACGGACGCTTTCCAGGAAGCCGATATTACGGGAATCACGATGCCAATTACGAAGCACAGCTATCTGGTAAGAGATGTGGAGGATCTGCCGCGAATCATTCATGAGGCGTTCCATATTGCCAACACGGGCCGCAAGGGTCCGGTGCTAATTGATATTCCAAAGGATATATCGGCAGCCCAAACGCTGTTTGTTCCGCAAACGGGACCTGTGACCATGCGAGGTTATAACCCGAAGGTATTGCCGAACAAAATTCAGCTAGACAAGCTGACTCAGGCTATTGCTGAAGCGGAACGCCCATTTATTCTGGCAGGTGGCGGGGTTGTATACTCCGGCGGAAATGAGGCACTTTACGAGTTTGTTCGCAAAACGGAAATTCCAATTACGACAACATTGCTGGGATTGGGCGGTTTCCCAAGTGGTCATGAACTGTGGACAGGAATGCCGGGGATGCACGGAACGTACACCTCCAATCAGGCGATTCAACAGTCGGATTTACTAATCTGTATCGGTGCCCGCTTTGATGACCGGGTGACAGGCAAGCTGGACGGCTTTGCTTCTCACGCCAAAATTGTCCATATTGATATCGATCCTGCTGAAATCGGTAAAAACGTACCGACAGACATTCCGATTGTAGGCGATGTGAAGACAGTACTGGAATTGCTGAATCAGGATGTGAAACGCGCGAATCGAGCGGATGCATGGAGAGCGCAAATTCAACAATGGAAAAATGAGAAGCCTTATTCTTATAAGGATTCGGATAAAGTTCTTAAGCCACAATGGGTTATCGAGCTACTGGATGAAACGACCAAAGGTGGCGCAATCGTAACGACGGACGTGGGTCAGCATCAAATGTGGGCAGCGCAGTATTATAAATTTAATCAGCCGCGCTCATGGGTAACATCCGGTGGGCTGGGTACAATGGGATTTGGTTTCCCTTCCGCGATTGGCGCTCAGATGGCGAGTCCTGACAGACTGGTTATCTCGATTAACGGAGACGGCGGCATGCAGATGTGTTCGCAGGAACTGGCCATTTGTGCAATCAATAACATCCCGGTCAAAATCGTAATCATCAACAATCAGGTCCTGGGGATGGTTCGGCAATGGCAGGAATTGATCTATGACAATCGCTATAGCCATATTGATCTGGCCGGAAGCCCGGATTTTGTGAAGCTGGCTGAGGCATACGGCGTAAAAGGACTGCGTGCTACGAATAAGGAAGAGGCACGTCGGGCTTGGCAGGAGGCGCTTGATACACCCGGACCGGTCGTTGTCGAGTTTGTGGTCAGCAAGGAAGAGAATGTATATCCGATGGTGACGCCAGGTTCGACGATTGATCAAATGCTGATGGGGGACGAGTAAAATGACGATTAAAAATACCATTGCTGTACTGGTAAATGATCATCCCGGCGTTTTGCAGCGTGTGTCCGGCCTGTTCGGTCGCCGTGGTTTTAACATTGAGAGCATTACCGTGGGTCAATCGGAGGAAGCTGGATTATCCCGTATGGTCATTGTGACCATAGGAGATAAGAACAATCTGGAGCAGATTGAAAAGCAGCTTTACAAACTGGTTGATGTAATCAAGGTTATTGATCTTAGCTCCAAGCCGATGGTTGCGCGGGAGTTGGCGATGATTAAGGTGAAGGCAGAACCACCTCAGCGGCCAGAAATTATGGGCGTCGTGGAAACGTTCAGAGCAGCTGTAGTTGATGTTGGAACGACGAGCTTGATTGTTCAGGTCATTGGCGAAACCGAAAAAATTGATGCCATGATCGAGTTATTGAAGCCTTACGGTATTCGTGAGCTGACCCGAACCGGGGTTACAGCCATGATACGTGGCAATGCTTAATACGGAGCTTTAACGAATTAACGCTTATAGCGCATTACATCAATAAAGAACCGCCCTCATAAGAGCGGGGACTCGAAGAGATTTTCAAGTTTTGGTAACGAGACATAGTCTCTTGGAGTACCCGCTCATTATGAAGGGTCCAATTAAAAGGAGGAAATTAACCATGGCAGTTACAACCTACTACGAAAAAGATGCAGAGCTCAGCGTATTGAAAGGAAAAACAGTTGCCGTTATCGGTTATGGTAGCCAAGGACATGCTCAAGCACAAAACTTGCGTGACAGTGGTCTGAATGTTGTTATCGGTTTGCGTGAAGGCAAATCAGCAGATGTTGCAAGAAACGATGGTTTTGAAGTTCTTAACGTGGCTGATGCAACAAGCCGTGCAGATGTGGTTCAAATTTTGTTGCCGGATGAAACACAAGCTTCTGTGTACAAAAATGAAATTGAACCTAACCTGAAAAAAGGTGCAGCTCTTTTGTTCTCCCATGGTTTCAACGTTCATTTCGGACAAATCGTTGCTCCTAAAGATAGCGATGTACTGCTGGTTGCTCCAAAATCCCCAGGACATATGGTACGTCGTACCTATGTAGAAGGGTTTGGCGTACCGGGTCTGATCGCAATCGAGCAGGATGCAACGGGTCAGGCGAAAGAAATCGGTCTTGCTTATGCAAAGGGTATTGGCTGTACACGTGCAGGCGTGATCGAAACCTCCTTCCGTGAAGAAACGGAAACGGATCTGTTCGGTGAGCAAGCGGTATTGTGTGGCGGAGTGAGCGCACTCGTAAAAGCGGGTTTTGAAACGTTGACTGAAGCAGGATATGCTCCTGAAATGGCTTACTTCGAATGCTTGCATGAGCTTAAGCTGATTGTTGACCTGATGTATGAAGGCGGATTGGCAACAATGCGTGATTCCATCAGTAATACAGCAGAATATGGCGACTATGTAACTGGACCACGTATCGTAACAGAAGATACGAAGAAAGCAATGAAAGACGTATTGACTGACATTCAACAAGGTAAATTTGCTCGTGACTTTATCCTTGAAAATCAATCCGGACGTGCATTCCTGACGGCTACTCGCCGTAATGAAGCTAACCATCCGATTGAAGTGGTGGGCGGACAATTGCGCGAAATGATGCACTGGATCAAAAAATAGATCTTTTTGTACAACGAGTTTGAAAACATGATTCATTTATAATGTAATCTTACAATGCGGCCCTGCTTATTGCGTGAGCCGCATTGTAATTTAATGCTTCTATCCTGAAGGAGGTGCGTTGCGTTGCGCAAAATATATATATTTGACACAACGTTGAGAGACGGAGAACAGTCACCTGGTGTGAACTTGAATACCCGTGAGAAAGTAGAGATTGCCTACCAGTTGGAGAAACTGGGAATTGACCGCATGGAAGCTGGCTTCCCGGCTGCTTCTCCGGGTGACTTGGCTGCTGTCAATGCAGTTGCCAAGGCTGTCAAAAATTCAACGGTTATTGGCCTTTCACGTGCGAGGGAACAGGATATTGATGCGGTCCGCGAGGCACTTAAGGGAGCTCAGGACCCATGTATCCATATCTTTTTGGCAACCTCTCCGATTCACCGTCAGCATAAGCTGCGGATGGAGAAGGCACAGGTATTGGAGACTGCCCGTTCAGCCATTCGTTACGGGTTAAAGTATTTGCCTAAGGTAGAGTTTTCCCTGGAGGATGCAGGTCGTACAGAGCTTGATTTTGTGGTGGAAATGGTCACCATGGCTGTACAGGAAGGTGCGTCTGTCGTCAATATTCCGGATACCGTGGGTTACTTGACACCTTATGAATACGGCAACATTTTCAAGCATGTTAAGGAGAATGTGGTTGATGTGGAAAAGATTCAATTGAGCGCACATTGCCACAACGACCTGGGAATGGCTACGGCCAATACACTGGCTGCGATCCTGAACGGGGCGGATCAGATTGAGGGTACCATTAACGGTATCGGTGAACGCGCCGGAAATACCGCTATTGAGGAAATCGCAATGGCGCTGGAGACGAGACAGGAATTTTTCCAGGCCAAAACATCTTTGCAACTGTCCGAGATTGCACGTACGAGCCGTCTGGTCAGCCGTCTGACGGGTATGGTCGTGCCGGGCAACAAGGCGATTGTTGGAGCGAATGCTTTTGCACATGAATCGGGTATTCACCAGGATGGCATGTTGAAGGAAAAAACGACCTACGAAATCATGACGCCGGAAAGTATTGGTCTGAAGGAAAGCAAGTTGGTACTGGGCAAGCATTCCGGTCGCCATGCCTTCCGTGAACGTTTGATCGAGCTGGGCTACGAATTGAGCGAAGAGGAGTTGAACCGCTCTTTCGGGCAGTTTAAGGATCTGGCTGATAGGAAGAAAGAAGTATCGGATGATGATATTCTGGCGTTGCTGGAAGAAAAACTGGCCGATTCACCGGAAGTCTTCAAGCTGGAAACGATTTTCGTAACCTATGGAAACGAGGCTACACCTTCCGCCAAGGTGCGTCTGGTTACCGACGAAGGTCAGGTTGTAGAGACGGAAGCTGAAGGGAACGGTTCGGTCGATGCGATTTACAATGCGATTGACCAAGCCAGCAGCGAGGCAGTCGTTCTTTCGGATTACTCGATCAAGTCTGTTACCCAAGGTAAGGATGCTCTGGGTGAAGTGCATGTCGTGTTGACTCAAAACGATCTGTCTGTACAGGGACGTGGGGTAAGCACTGACATTCTGGAAGCAAGTGCCCGTGCTTATGTGGATGCATTGAATGGCTTGATCGACAAGCGTAAAACCTATAGCAATCGTGTAGATTACAAGTCTTAATGTTTGCGAATCAAGCAATTTGGAGTTTACAGGATCGGGTATTTCCGATCCTGTTTTTGTTTTGTCGTACTACAGATTTTCAGCTTATAGGCTAAGCCTATTAATTGATAGATTCTATATCTTGGTCAAAGTCCTGCCATGTATGTTACAAAGAAGATATAAATAATACGCCCGTAAGGCTGTAAAACAAGAGGAGTGTACGTGATGGCAGACGTGAAAAAGATTGCGGTAATAGCTGGGGACGGAATCGGACCGGAAGTAGTCGCTGAGGCAGAGAAAATTTTGAAGCGTACGGAGGAAGTGTTTGGCCATTCATTTGAAACGGAGCATGCACTGTTTGGCGGAATTGCCATTGATAAGAAGGGTACACCATTGCCGCAAGAAACGCTGGCTGTCTGTCAATCTGCAGATGCCGTACTGTTGGGAGCCGTAGGTGGTCCCAAGTGGGATAACAATCCGAAGGAGCTTCGCCCTGAAACAGGGCTTCTGGGTATACGCAAAGCGCTGGGCCTGTTCTCCAATCTTCGTCCGGCTGTCGTCTTCGATTGTCTCAAGGACGCATCGACACTGAAACCTGAAGTGCTGGAAGGTACGGATCTGATCGTTGTGCGCGAGCTGACAGGTGGCATCTACTTCGGTGAGAAGTTCAGACGTGAAAGCCCGAAGGGTGAGGAAGCTGTCGATACATGCGCATATAATGTAACGGAAGTGGAGCGCATTGTTCGCCAATCTTTCGAAATTGCACAGAAGCGTCGCAAAAAACTTGCATCAGTCGACAAGGCGAATGTGCTGGAAACTTCCCGTTTGTGGCGCGAAGTGGTTAATCGGGTCGCCGTGGACTATCCGGATGTTGAGCTGGAGCATGTACTGGTTGATAACTGCGCAATGCAATTACTGCGTCGCCCGTCCAGCTTTGACGTCATCGTGACGGAAAATATGTTTGGCGATATCCTTAGTGACGAAGCGGCCATGCTGACTGGTTCCATCGGTATGTTATCCTCAGCTTCTCTCGGAGAAGGCAGCTTCGGTCTGTACGAGCCGGTCCACGGCTCGGCACCGGACATTGCGGGTCAAGGACTTGCCAATCCGATTGCAACGATCCTGTCCGTTGCTTTAATGTTCCGTATGACTTTCGGATATGAGAAAGCTGCTGATGCCATTGAGAAGGCGGTTGCTGAGGTACTGGATGCCGGACATCGCACAGCGGATATTGCGGTGGATAAATCCAAAGCCATCTCGACAACCCAAATGGGTGATCTGATCGCAGCGGCTATTCGATAAAAGCTTAGAGGCTTCCTTAAAACAAGGTAGCTGATTATACAGCAAATGCATGATACAGCAGCTCCTGAGCAATCAGGGGCTGCTGTTATATCCGGAAGTGTACAACCTGGTGAATGTGTATAAAGTGTGAATTTTCAAAAGCTAGTTTAAAATAATTCTAAAAAAGTAATGGTTACAATATTGACTTTGATTTCTGCGAATGATAACATTTATCAAGTAGGTTGTTTCAATACAATACAGATGATTGAGGAAAACACATTTGATGTTTTTCTTACATATTTTAAAAGGAGGATTTCATATTATGGCAGAAAGATTGGTAGGAAGACCCGCACCTGATTTTGCATTGGAAACAGTGACTGGGGACGGTCAAGAATTTGGTTCGGTGAAGCTTTCCGATTACCGTGGCAAATGGCTCGTATTCTTCTTCTATCCACTGGATTTCACTTTTGTGTGCCCAACAGAAATCACAGCATTGAGCGATGCTGCTGACCAATTTAAAGAGCTGGATACTGAAATTCTGGGTATCAGTGTAGACTCCGTACACAGCCACAAAGCATGGATCAACACAGCTAAAGAAAACAACGGATTGGGCAAACTGAACTTCCCGTTGGCTTCTGATATCACGAAAAAAACAGCAAGCGATTATGGCGTTCTGATCGAAGAAGAAGGAATTGCATTGCGCGGCTTGTTCATCATTGATCCTGAAGGCGAATTGAAATATCAAGTGGTTAACCACAACGACGTAGGTCGTAGTGTAGAAGAAACATTGCGTGTACTGCAAGCTTTGCAATCCGGCGGCTTGTGTGCAATGAACTGGAAACCAGGCGACAAAAACCTGTAATACAAGCTTCAGAAGAAGTTGAACATTAAACTTGCAAGCCCCCAACAAGCGGTTTTTTTACCGACATTGGGGGCTTGCTTGCCTATGTTATGCAGGGAAATATTTTATGATTATGCATGTTTGAAGTGAACAGTACCAGGGTGAAATAAGAAAATAATTGTGGAAATGTTACTGTGTTTTGGAGGAATTTCAACTGGTGAAAGCGAATAAGGTAACATAGAGGATAAACAAGGCAGAACAGGTTTTGTTCAGAGGAGGCTGAGCCCGGATGAGTTATTGCTGTGGAGCAAGCATGGTAGGAACCAAGGGAACGCTGAAGCATTACCGCACCCAAGTTCATAATGTTCCTTTGCTGTTTTGCCCGGTATGTCGTCGCATTGAGGTCCATTATAAAGTCGAGAATGAGTATGAAATTTTGGCGGAGTATGCACATGGAGACGGGGCAAGCGAGATTGATTTTCAGGACTACGTCATGGAAGATGATGATACGATATTTGAGAATTGTGTGAATCGGGAGAGTGAAGATGCGTTTGAAATTGTGAAGCGCCAAATTGACATGTCCCTGGATTTATTGATGGTAGCGAAACAGATGAACGATGAAAAATGGCAGGGAGAGCTCAAGAGAAGACTGGCTGTTATGAGCCAGAGACGCTCTCGGCTTCAGCATAATAAGAGCGGCAGTTGACACTCTACACACCAAAGAAGCTCTCACACCTGGAGAGCTTTTTTGGTGTGTAGGGCGCTTATTCCTAACTTATTATTTCTTTTTTTGGTAATGTTGCGCAGATATTATGACGAAAGAAAACAGGATAAAAATGTTAATTCGACACTTTTCCCGATTGACTGGAATCCTAAATCTTGTCTATCATAAAATTAGACTCTCAAGTTGGAAAGAGATGGTCGGAATTTTGTGAATCTGTTTTCTAACCGTTGAAGGTAGTCGATAGATGATGTCTTTCTCTTCTTCAATAATGTTAAGCGTCCGATACGGCCAGTTTATCATTCCGAAATAAGGGGGAAGCCTGGCATGATCAGTGAGTTCCAAGAAGCCTTGCTCGATACCGTGGGAGCTTGCCCTTCCACACAGATCGCCAATAACAAGTATGAAAATGTGCTGGAGAACCTGGATAGTGGTATTATGCTGTTTGATAGTGACGGGGTACTGACCTTTATTAACGTGCAAATGGCCAAACTGCTGGAACTGCCGCGTAGTTCGCTGGCAGGTCGCAACTTGATGCAAATTTTGAATCATCCCGAGTTAAGTCGATTTAAGAAAAAGAAAATTTTGCGGATATACAAAGAGACCATCTTTCATAGAAAACGACATCATGAATTGATTGATGAGTATGGTCGGCATTGGTTGATTACGGTGACCTACGGGGATCAGATGGATGGCGATTTTTTGTTCAGCGTCAAGGATGTGTCGGATTTTAAGCAAATTGAGCAGACGGCGTATCAAAATGACAAGCTCGCGATGTTAGGACGTATTTCCGCCTCGATTGCTCATGAAATCCGTAACCCGCTTACCGCCATCCGAGGCTTTATTCAATTGCTGCGGCCGCATCTGGTGGAGCTGGGAAGAGATGAGTATGCTCGTATAATTTTGGCAGAGATAGACCGCGCGAACGACATTATTTATGAGTTTCTGAATTCGTCCAAGCCTTCAGCTCCGCAAAAAACGGCTGTACCTGTGATGGGTCTACTGAAAGAGGTTGTGATGCTGACCGAAAGCGAGGCGCTGATGAAGGATTGCCAGATCGCACTGGATGAAAATAGTACGCTCATGAAGGTTTCCATTGATGTAAAGCAGATTAAGCAGGTCATTCTCAATATGATCAAAAATGCAATGGATGCCATCGAAGGTATCGGAGAGGACCGTGAGGGATGCATTGATATCCATACGGTGCTGGAAGGCTCGTATGTCCATATTTGCATTAAAGATAACGGTTTGGGAATGGATCACAATACATTGTCACGTCTATTTGATCCATTTTTTACAACGAAAGAAAGCGGTACCGGCTTAGGACTGGCAGTGAGCTATCGGATCATCAAAAATCACGGAGGCTTTATTCATGTAGACAGTACACATGGAAAGGGGACACAGTTTAAAATCACGCTTCCTGTAGTTTAGTGTTCTGGTACGTTCACAAAGGGGTGTAGTAGCTGCTGATTCTTTTGTGTTCTACAGCACTGGGGTATAGGTATCACTCATTTGAAAAAGACCGGATAGAGCGCAGATCTGAAAAGATGATGCGCTTTTTTGGTGCTGGAAGCTTATTTATTTGCGGCGCGTGCTTGAAAATGAAGAATTTTCACTGGTGTATTGGAATCATCCTCATCGCGGAATGGGTGCTGCGGAAAGCATGCCCGCAAAACAAGCGTTGGCAGAAGGTAGAGTACCATCTGATCCCTATATATGTAAATTTATCCATTCGTCTATTTCAGCAAAAAAAGCTGGTGGATGTGAGTCGGGGCACTTTGGCCTAAACGGGACTGAAACCGTGCTATCTGGAGCTGGAGATTACAGAGCGTAAGACCTTTGATAAGGATCGAGTCTTTGAGCAGCTAAAGAAATAAAGGCCATTGGCGTTGCAATCAGTATCGACGATTTTGGAACAGGCTATAGCTCGTTGCATTGCCTCTATGGTCTACCATTTTGAGGCTAAAGGTTACGGATGGTATGTAGTTTGCTTGCATTTTACAGGCAGGCAAGTTATACTAAATAACATCCTGATTCTGTTGGTTGACAACAGTTTAATAATGTCATACATAAGAATTGAGATATTTTAAAGTGCGGGTGTAGTTCAATGGTAGAACTTCAGCCTTCCAAGCTGATAGCGTGGGTTCGATTCCCATCACCCGCTTTGATTCTAAAAATGTTTGAAACCCTTGTGGCGCAAGGGTTTTTTCTTTACCCTTAATTAGTAAAACGAGAGAGCTATTTTTGTTTATGGGGCAGTTCATGGGGCAAATTTTCATTTGTTTGGATTGAACGTTTCTAATCGGTCTGCTGCTGCTCGACTAATAATGTCGGATGCGTGTGTATAGATGTCTGCTGTAGTTCCGATTTTGGTATGTCTTAATCGTTCTTGTATTGTCTTCAAGTCTGCCCCTGTTTCTCTCAGCAGCATACCAGCGGTATGACGTAAACCATGTAGTTTTACATGCGGAAGATTATGCTTTTTGAGAAACTTACGCCAGGTAACGGTAGGGGTTGTGGGGTAGTACATTATGCCCTGACCACTATGGAATACATATTGTTTGTCTTCACCTTTCCATTCTTTGCAGCGTGCTGCTTCTTTTTTCCACTCTTTTTCAAAATCATATAGCTGGTCCATATACCATTTTGGCATTGCAATCCACCCTTCACTTTCCTCAGTTTTAACCTCGCCTTCAATTTTCTCGCCTTCTTCGTTGAAGGTTATCTGTTTATCAATCCAAATCGCTTGGTTGTCATAGCTTACGTCAGGCCATTCTATAGCGAGCAGTTCGCCCCGTCTAAAGCCTCCAAGCATAGACCCGGTGAAATATAACCTCCATCTGTCAGGAAGGCTGTATAGGGCTGCTAGAAGCGTCCCAACCTCAGTAGTGCTGTACGACTTCTTCACGCTACGCATTGCCTTCTTTTCTTTCTTTCCCGCCTTTGGGCGTTGTACACCCTCAATGGGATTTTTAGTAATCACTTCCCATGTAAAAGCTGCGTCGAAAATGGACTTAGCCGCCTTGAAGATATTTAGCTTTGTATTTGTTGCATATTCCTTGCCGTCTTGACGCTTCAAATCTGCAAAAAACGTGACTAGTTGCAATGTGGTGATTTTTTCAATTCCCACGTTGCCAAACTCAGGCAGTAAGAAAGACTGGATGTACCACATGTTAGTTTTAAGAGTGTATTTCCCCATGTTTTTATCAGCGTATCCTTTTTTCCAGATTGGTACAAAATCCATGAATCTGACTTTCTCTGACTTCTTCGCGTGACCAGCTTCAACCTTTTCAGCCCATTTTGCTAATTCAAGTGTAAGCCACTGCTCTGTTTTCCTCTGTGATTTAACAATCTCTTTTGGTACTTCAACGGAAACGGACCTTTTGGATTTATTTACTTTCGATGGATCACGGGCAACTAATTTGTACTTGTTACCCCCTAAGTGTTCTGTCCAAGCCATGCAAAACAACCTTTCTTATTATTAGTTAAAATCATCTAAATTTGTATTTATCACCCCCTTAAAGGAACGTATGTTCTATTTATAGCCAAAAGAACTTATGGCGGCAAAATGTGTTATTAACCGCCCTGTTGTAATTTGTATGTATTTTGTATTTCTAGTCGTGTTGCTTACGTTTTGAATCCCAAAATAATCCGGTCATTATATCGTTTAATTTTCTTTTATCTTCCTCAGTCAACGGAACACCATCAAATAGAACATCTTCATTTCCCAGTAGTAATTCCTTGAGGTCTTTGTTGTCTTTATTTGTTGCCCATTCCGGTGCTTTTTGGTCGGTGAAAAATACAGAAAGATTTATTTCTAAAGCTCGGGCAAGTGATGTTAAAGTTTCAACGCTTGGATTATATCTGTCACGTTCTATATCTGCTATATACGATCTGGACATGTTAGCCTTTTTAGATAGTTCTAATTGGGTTATCTTTTTTTTCTTTCGTTCCCTTTTCAATATTTCACCGATATTCAAGTGGTTACTCTCCCTTTCAGGTCGGCTATACCGACTTTTTATTATATTATACTCACAGAAAGTCGGATATACAATGCTTTTAATGTCGTAAATACAAGTAAATTAAAGTAAAATGACGTGAATTAACGACATTATAGGTGTATTTCTCTTATATGCTCTTTTTTAGGCGTATTTAGACTTTTACAAAATGTCGTGAATACTGTACATTTTATTCAGGAGGTGACACACGATGATTAACAAAAAAGCCTTGGGGTCATTTATTCAAAAAGGTCGTAAGGCGAAGGGGCTTAGGCAAGATCAAGTTTCGGCAAAAACAAGTTTATCAAGAAATTATATTTCCGACATTGAGAATGGACGATATACACCAAGTGTTGAAGCGCTATCCCGGTTGGCTATTGTTTTGAAACTAGATTTAAACGTTATAAAAATGACGGAAATACAAGTAGGTGATGAATATGGAGACACTTAAACTTCTCGAATCTATCCGCTCAGACATTAAACAAAACTTGCGTGAAGAATTGCTGAATGAGTTGCAGCCCGAGATTCAACGGAGGTTGTATGCGAATATATTCGACATAACGGAAGCCAGTTTATACCTGAAAGTTTCGGATAGTACACTTCGCAGGATGATAAAGGATGAAGGAGTTCCTCACTTTCGTCAGCGGGGTAAATTGTTCTTCCGGCAGATTTCGCTTGATAAATGGACATCTGAGAAAGAGAAGAACTACAGGAAGGGGAAAACGGTATGACCCAACTGGTATTTATCCGTGAAGGACAAGCCGTAACGGACAGTTTGATGGTTGCAGAAGCTTTCGAAAAAGATCACGACAAAGTGATGCGTGATATTAGATTACTACCTTGCAGTAAAGAATTTTCACTCGCCAATTTTGGAGAGTCAACATATGTAAATGATCGAGGCCGGGAGTATCCGAAGTTCATTCTTACGGAGCAAGGATTCACGATGTTGGTAATGGGCTACAACGGACCAAGGGCAATGGAGTTCAAGGAGCGTTACATTACAGAGTTCCACCGAATGCGTGAGCAGCTACAGGCCGCAGCCGTGGACACGTCTCAGCTCAGTCCGATTCTACAGCTATTGATTCAGCAGGAGCAGCAACAGCAAGCAATTATCCAGCGTCAGGATGCGACGGACCAAAGGGTAGCCGTAATACAGGAAACAATCCTCCGGCGCGATTCAGATTGGAGAGCCAAGATAAACGGGATGCTCAACGGGGCGGCTAGGCGGTCAGGCGGGGTTTATAAGGATCTTCGGCGGCTCAGTTATGAAATGCTGGAGAGCCGAGCGCGTTGTGACTTGGATCGTCGCCTGCGTAACCTTCATGATCGGCTGAATGAGTCAGGCGCTACCAAAACCAAGATAGCTGAAACAAACCGTCTCGATGTTATTGAAGCCGATCCCAAATTAAAGGAGATTTATACCACGATTATCAAAGAATTGTCCGTAGGGACACTTTCCTGAAAGGAGTGTGAACGTGAATGAACTACGCACAACAACGGTTAAACGCGCTTGAAAATATGTACGATGCGCTGGCTAATAATCCAAGTTGGGTACATCCAAAAGTGTCTCAGGCTGCTTTTGGATGGATGCTTAAAGAGATTTTGGATTTGCGCGCTGTACTGGGTGAAGGAGGAAATACACGTTGGAAACACGCTTAATACCAGTCATAGAAGCTTCCGGCTTACGCAATTATCTGGAGACACCGGGAGCAACTTACTTCGAGGCCGCATACAACGTAAACAGCTTGCTTAGTGGTGCGGTAATTCTGGACAAAGAGAAGTTGGAGCTAACAGAAATGGAAGCTGCCATTTTGGAAAGACAGTCACAATGTAAAAGACTTAGGGAAGAAATGGGTGAACTAATTGCGTTGAGGTTAGATGCTCTAAATAATTTTCGTAGTCCACGTAAATACAGTAACAAATTGAATGAAATTAGTTGCGAGATATTCCGATTGGAGAGAGCAAATAAAAAAGACCTGCGCCAGTTGGGGCAAGTCTGGAAATAAATCGTGTTGGTAGCACGATTGCTTCACTAAACAATTATCGGAATTATAACACACATTTAATTTTTTTGGAAATAGGTGCTGCCGTGAATACAAGAGAGTTCAAGCAGTATGTTCGTGATATTCAGAAATACCGGGACACCGCAGAGGCATTAAGTGATGATTCTGCCGGGGCGTTGTTGCAAAAGGTTGCTTTGTTGACCAAGGCATTAACGTTAATCGGCAGGGTGTCTGCTTGGCTAAATGGTGAGTATAAGCGAGCAGAAGCCAAGCGGAAGAACACATTTACTCTTGTGAAGGCCAATGCCCCAAAAGGGGATAAGGTTTCTGCTGCGGAGCTGGCTATTATACCGCTTCGGGAAGCTGAGGCCAAAGCCTACGAGAGAATGCATCTATGGCGCAATGAATTTGATTCATTAAAAGAGCATATCCACGAATTGCGGTTACGACTGCGCGTGGATATGCACATAGGGGATGGTGACGGATGATTTACGGGTACAATCCTGCCCCAAAGCCTGCGTATAAGCGCGGCAAAAAGAAGCGGGGGAACCACACGGCTATAACTGCCGCTGTGCGGGATGAAGTGGATCGTCGGGCAGCGGAGCATACGGGTTACCTGATATGTGAGCGCTGCGGTGCGAGTCGTCCAGCATTGTGGTTTGAAAAAGCTCACCTGATTAATGCCAGTCAATACGGTAGTGGTGGAGAGCCATGGAATATAGCGAATCTGTGCGGCCCCCGTACAGAAACGGGCACATGTCACCAGTTCGCGGACGATACAGCGGCAGGCCGGATGTGGAAGCTTCAAAAGAGGGACGAGCTTATTGAATACTATTTCCGTGGCTCAGGCCGGGAATGGTGGAAAGGGGACTGATGCCGTGGCGCGGCCGTTAAAGGAGAGCCTGGATTACTTCCCGCTTGATATCGACTTTGACCAGGACGACAAACTGGTCGTGCCGATAGCTAAATATGGGATGCAGGGACTAGGGGTCATTATTAAGGTCATGATGAACATTTATCGCAACAGCTATTTTTACACTTGGGGAGAGCGTGAGCAGTTTTCGCTCTCAAGCAAGGTAAATGTAGACATTAACTTGGTAATAGACATCATTAATGAATGCATTAAATGGGATTTCTTCGATCAGAAAGTATATGAATCCCATAAGGTCCTTACTTCACGAGGATTTCAAAAGAGATATATTGAAGCTGCCAAACGGAGGAAGTCAATAGCATTCAGAGAAGAATGGGTGCTGATTGACCCCTCAGAGGAATGTAAAAAGGTAGCATATTCCATTTCTATAGTTAATGCTGACGGAAAACTAGTAAATGAATACATTAACCCGGATAAATGTAACTCAATGTATACAGGAAATACACAAAGTAAAGTAAAGGAAAGTAAAGAAGATAAAGAACTAAAAGATATACCTCCTGAACCGCCTCCGGCAGTTCCGGGTACTCCCCCTAAATCTTCATCCAATGGGAAGAAGGTGGACAAGTACGAACCCGACAACAGGTATTACAAAATGGCTGTGTATTTCAAAGACAACGTTGATGGCATGGCAAAAGGCGAAGGGATAGAGCATCTAACGGCCCGAAGCAATATGCAGAAATGGGCAGATGACTTCCGCAAGCTGGTCGAGCTGGACAAGCACACTGACACCCGACTTATACAGGACGTAATGGATTGGGTGGTCAAGGACAATTTTTGGTGCAGGAATGTACTGAGTGCAGAGAGCTTCCGCAAGCAGTTCGGGAAACTGGTATTGGCAATGCGTAAACCGGACCGTCAGCCCCGGCCTGCTGGTAGGAGCGATAAGCAGTCTATAGATATTGTTAAACCGCTAGAGGACGATGCTGGCGTTTCACAGGCCGAGGTGGACGAGCTTATGCGGCTTGCTGAACGTATGCAAGCAGGCAAAGGAGGCAACCAGCATTGACACCAACAGCATATATGGCAAAGCAGTCTGTTTCCCGGTTGCGTGAAATGAGTCATGACGAGCAAATGGACTATGACATTCGCGTGCAGGCGGAAGCTGAATTATTAAGACGGACGGGAGTTGGATCTAATGGGCAGAACGAGGCCGAAAAATAATTTGTACGTAGCTTGTGAGGAAATGGACTTTATATGGTCCATGGAAGACCTGGCGGAGTTTCGTGACATGTGGCGGCGCGGGTGCAGTGTGGAAGAGATACGTTCGTATTTTGGTCGGCAGAGCTGGCGCGAAGTAATCATTATTGCATTGGATCAATTGCATTGGGGATACATCAAGCCGCGTGCTGATGTGATGCTGATAGAGGGGGTAAGGGCGTGACGATATACGGCAATCGTGGAATGGGATTGGAAAACCTGATTGATTTTTCAAACCAGCGGTACGAGCGACTTAATGTGGCGCTGATCAGTAAGCGTCCTACGCCAGTCAAGGTAACAAAGACCAGCGGACACAGGGTTAAGGACGGATATTTCGAAAAATCCTCCACCGTGGATTATGACGGGGCGTACAGAGGTCGGGCAGTGGCGTTTGAAGCCAAGTCTATCAAAACCTTGTCACGCTTTCCGCTGGGAATGTTGGAGCGGCATCAATACGATTACTTGGAGAGGCACCACCGGATAGGCAAGGGTATAAGTTTTCTGTTGATTGAGTTTACTGCTTTTCGAGAAACGTACTTGCTGCCCTTTCAATCGCTGGCGTTCTTCTGGCGGGAGTACAAGGGAACCGGGCCGAAGTCGATAAGCAAGGACGACTTGAATATTTACGGTTACTTGGTCCCTGCCGGACGCGTCCCGGTAGATTATTTGAAAGCCGTCGATAAAATTTGGTTTGTTGATTAGGCCCCGGTTATGGACAGAGGCCGCAGCCCTCCACAGCCGTTAAACCAAACATATGTACTTATAAAATAAATATTTGGAGGTTAATTACATGTCGAATCGCGTGGAATTAAGTAAATTGATACAAGGTGGCGTGCAGGAAAAATTTAATAAAGAGTGGGAGCGGGTCATGAAAAATATTGATGATCCTAATACATCCGCAACGGCTGCACGCAGCATCACAATAACAGTAAATCTTAAACCGGATGCAAAGCGGAAAACCATTAATTCCACTGTTGCCACCAAGTCAACCATAGCTCCAGATAACCCATTGGATACTACCTTTATCATGGGTACCGACAACGCCGGGAATATTGTGGCGCAGGAGTTACTTTTCGGAGACGAGGAAGAACAGACTTTTTTTGATAATGAAGGCACTGTCCGCACTGGTACTGGAGAAGAGGTTGACCAAGGCACCGGGGAAATAAAGTCCGGTGCAGGCAATGTAGTTAACTTTAAATAATAAAAAATAAATTTTAGGAGGAATTATAAATGATTAAAGAAGCAATGCAATATATCGCGGGTTTGGCAAACAAGGAAATTAAAGAAGTTGGTGGACAAATGTTTTCCACCGGATCGTTGGAAGAGATTCAAGAGCCTACGTCTACAGCTTTAAAGGTTCGTAGTCTGTCGGCACTCGTTGACTACCTCACCAAGAACTATGACAAGCTGGAGCCTGTCATGATCCATGTCGTATCTGAAACGGAGGTCCAAGTCGTTAGCACCTTCAACCGGGACAAGCGACGCAATGTGTTGCTTCAAGCGTCCGCGCTGTTACCGTCCATTTCCTTCGAACGATTTATGGATGTGGAAAATTTCAATATCATGTTGCAATCCTGCTTTGTTCCGAATCCAGACAGCGCAGCCATTTTAAAACTGGTTGGAAATATCCAAGAGGAAACAGTCAGCGGTGTTACAGATGATGGGGTATCGCAGCAAGTGGTAGCTAAAAGCGGTGTCGCTAATGTGGAAAAGGTGAGGGTTCCGAATCCGGTTGCTTTGAAGCCATTCCGTACATTTATCGACATTGCACAGCCTGAATGCAGCTTTGTCTTTCGGATGAAAACAGGACCTAGCGCCGCGTTATTCGAGGCGGATGGGGGAGCGTGGAAGCTGCAAGCCATGGTGAGTATCAAGGAGCATTTGAATAGAGAATTGGCAAAAGAAATTGAATCCGGTTTTGTAACTATCATAGCTTAATACATCCTTGGGGCGGCTACGGCTGCCCCTCTACCAAGGGAGATATCACATATGCCGAATGCAAATGGTTGGCTTTCGAGAGACGAGGTAAAGCAGATCAATGTTCCCGTGCTGGTACCGGACAAGGACGCACAGCGTGGCAAATGGCACAATGGCGTGCCTCCGGCTGGAGGGGTATTGCTTACGCGGACGAGCTGCGTAACCATGAATTGCCCGGTGGCGGAAAACGAAACACCTGTAGCATACATGTACAATCCAAAACACCGATCCGAATACCGATATGCCCCTTTCTACTTCCGTACTAAAGAGCAGTTGAACGGCTTGGAGACGGTATGACGCAACTGGAATTTAACTTCGATGCCGCTGAGGTTGTACCGGAAACAACGGATTTACGAAAAGGGACGGAGGGGCAGCTATTAAACGGATGTTTTTACGAGCGAAGCACTGGGGAATTTGTATCCTATGTGCTGGGCCGTAGACAGTACGTGTTTAACATAGACAATCTTCAAAAGGACTGGATGGAGAAGACCGAGCGCGATCGTTGGATCGAATAGACCGCCCCCAAGGGCAGAGAGGACAGGCCCAGGGGATAAGAAGGAGGGAACAGCATGAATAAAACAGTTAACGTAACGTCCATTAGCGGCGGGAAAGACAGTACGGCAATGTGGATATACGGCATGTACGAGCTGGGCGACGACTTGTATCCAGTATTTGCAGATACGGGCCACGAGCACCCCGAGACATATAGATATCTGGACTATTTGGAGGCTCAGCTTGGACCGATCAAGCGGGTAAAAGCAGACTTTACCGCTCGGATCGAGAAGAAGCGGCAGTATGTACAGGAGCATTGGCCCCGCAAGCTTACGGCAGATGTACCGGGCCGTTGGTGGACAGATACGGAGGAGGCTGGTGAAGCTCCTGACTGGGAGCCAGAGGACAAGCTATCCGAGCATACCACTGGACAGTGGACTTGGTTACCTGCACAAAAAGGCATGACGGATAAAAAGGCAGCGGATGTGGTGAAGAGGGCTTTATCAGTGCTGTATCCAACAGGTATACCTTTTCTTGATTTATGCATCTGGAAAGGGCGGTTCCCAAGTACCAAAGCACGGTTCTGTACAGAATTTCTCAAGGTGCGAGTCATTGAGGAACAGGTATATGACCCGATCTTGGCGGAAGGATGGGACATTGTGAGTTGGCAGGGCGTTCGGGCCGATGAAAGTACAGCCCGCTCTAAACTGCCAGAACGGGAAGAAGGGGATGGATTTAGCATTTATCGACCCCTAATCCATTGGACAGCGGAAGATGTATTCGCGATGCACCGTAAACACGGAATTTATCCAAACCCTTTGTACAAGCTTGGTATGGGCCGAGTAGGTTGCATGCCCTGCATTAACTGCAATAAAGCAGAATTGTTCGAGATTGCGCGCCGCTTTACAAAAGAAATAGCGCGAGTGGCTGAGTGGGAACGAATCGTTAAGATGGCATCAAAGCATCAGGCCGCTACATTTTTTCCAACGGCCCGAAATATGCCAGAGGGCATTGACGGCTGGGTAGAGTGGTCCAAGACGGTTCGTGGTGGCAAACAGTACGATTTACTGAAAGCAATTGAGTTCGACAACGTGCCAGCTTGCTCCAGTGCCTATGGGCTGTGTGAGTGATGGAGCGTAAATTCCATCAATTCATTTGTCCCAGCTGCGGCAAGGAGGGTATAGAGCATCGACGGGTTGACCTCAAGCGGCAATGTCCATGGTCCATCGTAGCTTTTATGAAATGTAACTGCGGCAACCGCTGGAAGACATATATACGGGATCGGAGCAGGGAAACACCATTTGACATTATAGATGACGATTGATTAAGGGGGATACACCCCCTTACCTATAAAGGAGAGATTTACATGGATAGAAGATATATTTGCTGGTTGTCACGCCAGGGAGTAGTCGCCCTGAAAAAGGAAAAAGAACAAATAACATATGAAGAGCTTCCACGGGTCAGACAGTTGATAGTCTCCGAACCGGAATTAGAACGACGATACCAAGTAATCAAGCAAGTTTTTTTGAAACGCATTCTTAGAATCAACCAGATGCTCCACTATAACCAAAATGTATCTGCTAATGAACAGTTGACAGATCAACAAGTAAGGGACCTTATTGGACAAACAGGCAGCACCACAAAACGAATTAAGGTGATTGACGCTAAGAAAGGGAAGCATGGAGTTGATGTGCGTGTATCCGACAATATGGGCGAGACTTACTGGACAGGTCTGGAAGATATTGATTTGGATGAATAGAGATCTTCTGTCTCTTACCCTATACCCCTATATAAGGAGCGATAGCAGTATGAAAATTGAATGGGAAATGTCTATCGGCTACCCTGGCGCCCGTCGAGAGGGAGAAGTCGAAATAGATGATAAAGAGTTGGCAGGACTGAGCCGGGATCAGATTAATACAAAAATAGATGAGGCTATATGGGAGGATGCCGTGCAGTATGTGGATGCCTACCCAACCAATACGGCAGATATTGCTGAGCAGATCGACAAGTTGATTGGAGGCGGTAAAGGTGAGTGAACGGATTAGAGAAATCAAAGAAAGATTCGAATTCAATTTAAAAATAGCAGAATCAATAGGAGCAATGGGCGCTGAATACGAAGATATTCCATACCTTTTGGAGCAGATGGCAGAGAGGGACCGGACAATAACGGCTAAGGATGATCTACTGGATGCATACCATAATGAGGTTGAGGTAAAGCAGCGGACAATAGCCCGGCTCACAGGCGATCTTGAAGACGCTAATATAATGAACAAGCGAATGGAGACGGCCCTTGAAGCTATCATTGAAAACAGCGATGATCCAGAATCAGTGGAATGCGCTCAGGATGTAATTGACATGAAAAATTCACCGCTGATTCAAACGGGGGATAGAGTGGTTGTTACACTGACTGGGTTGGAAGGAAGAATTTCAGCCATCCAGTATGTCCATGATCGGTTCCAATTCAAAAATATCAGCGGTTGGCAGTACGGAATTTCTGGCCTTAAAAAGCTGGCAAGGGAGTAATCCACCAATACAGCCTATACAGGGTGTCGGTCACACGGCATCTATCATATCGTTCATTTGCACGTAATGATGAAAGGAGCAAGGATATGTTAATGAAAGAAGCACTTATAAAAGCAATAGAACAGGGCGGGGTAAAGTGCCAGCCATTAAACGGCAATCTGCTGGAGATTAACAAGTCCGCTGATCGAAAAAAAGGATTCATTAAGGTTGCTGTATCTGATTTTAGGGCCGAATCTTTAGCCCGGAAATGGGATGCTCCGGTTGGGGTGTTGATGTTCATTGATCCTAAAGTGTGGAGTGATGTTACAAGGGAGGGATGATATTGCCTAAATTCAAAAAGAAAGTTAGATTACCTGGTCCTCCAGCATTGAATATAAACCGGATACGCTTTGAACTTAAATTAGGTGGTAATTCATATTGGCAAGAAGTAGCGGGGCAACTGGTGGATGAAATAGACCGGATGAAAACTATCATGAAAGAATCTTCTTCTGCTTTATCCGAGACAATTAGGTTGTCAGACGAGCTAATAGAGGATCATAAAGCCACGGCGAGGATGTGGCATGACCGATATCAAGAAATGGTACGTAAATATGAAGGATGAACACAACAAAGCCCCCGCATCCTTGGCAGGGCGCACGGGGGCATGTTGAACAAAACTCTCATACTCATTATATCACATGAGGGGTTGAGAGGATGCAGGCAGTTTCAATACAAGCTGTGGACGAAGAAGCAACAAAGGACGCTGTGGAAAAATATTTGCTTCAAGCCCGTGAGTACAAGGTAACGGAGTACATCCCTGCTGAGGCATCGGTAACGGCTTCGTATTCTGATATGCCACGTAGTTACACGGGTCAAACGAGCGATCAAACAGCGAATCTTGCTATTCGGAATGTGGATGAGCCAGAACGCCGTAGAAGACATATAGAACGAGCAGAACGGGCCATAAATAGATTGGGTACTAAACAGCAAAGATTAATCCGCTTCCGATATATGGAGGATGATTATGTACTTGATTATGATGCAGCAGAAGAGTTGGGTTACAGTACCAGACATTACCGCCGCATTAAATCTATGGCTATTCATCGCCTTGCTGGGATACTTGGATTGGTGGTGTTGTGCGATGAATAACAAAATGTCCGCTTTATGTCCGCTTTGTGTCCGCTCTATGACCGATCCTTGGACTTTTGCCGTGTTATATTTGTATCATCAAAGATTTGGTGATCAGGAAACTTTTCCTTAACTGGGCGAAGGGCGTATGAGCATAAGAGGTCGGGCAGCATAACAAACAAGGGTGGAGTTGATAAAATATATCACTCCACCCTTGTTCTATGTTTGATGATTTCAGTCTTTTTTCTTGGTACCGCTTTTTATTACAAAAAACAACGATGATAAGAAAAATAGAGCCTGTGAAGTTTTAACCATCAACATGATTCCTTCGTTGGAATCTTTTATATCAAACAGAATATCAGCTATGGATACCAAACCTGTAGTAATAAGTATAATCAATGCGAGTATGTACACGTTTAGTCCTCCTTTTGTTCGGTTTTACAGCAGGAAGAAGACAACAGCTCTGGATGCGGGTTCGGCTAACCACCAAGGCAATCCAACATATTTTAAGCCATAAGCAATACCATCCTCTGCTGTGCCTGAGAAATCTACCATGATATCCAAAGCTTGCATTAATACTTGATAGCCAAGATAATATTTCAAAGTTTCTTTTGCGCCGTCGGACAAAAATGGTATCTTATCTACATAAATTTTTATCTGTTCATTATAAGCACGTGATCCAATATTCTTGAGTTTGGAGATTAATTTCAGTGCAACTTCTTTTGCGGCCTTTGTTCTCCAACCTTGTGTGCTTACTTCTCCAGATGACTTATCGACCAGACCAAGATTAGTACCTACAGTTTTGAAAAGGTCGTCATAATCAACTTGTCTTAATTCTTGTTCTGTTCTTTCATCAACAATTCCATTTTCCAAGTCTATCTTAGTCTCCGAAGCTATAGAAGATTCTACGTTGTTGGTAGCTTGAGCATTGGCGAAAGCAGGAAGTGTAAACGATGACAACAAAAGAGCTGATAATGAGGCGATACCTAATTGCTTGAACTTTTGCATAAAATCAATCCTCTCTTCATATATTTGGTATTTTACATCAATATACTACCATGAGTTATATAGTTTTGTAAAATAGAGGGATATAGTGGATTGTTTTTCCTTTAAGAATAGCTATTTATAGCGTTTAAATAATAGTGACTGTTTGTTGAATGATTTATGACCGAATGATGGCCGTTCGTTAGACTTTTTATGTGGTAAATTTGTATCATGGAAAATCAAATAAGGAACACACCGGAGCTTTCGAGGCTCGGTGATCAGGTCGGCCAATGTGCTGGCCTTTTTGATTTTTCAATAAACCATATATTGTAATACTTACCCGGCTTATGCCGGGCTTGTGGTGCATACAGGACTATGGGCGGTTCGATTCCGCTGTGCGCCATTACTATACGGAGGAACACGCATGATTAAATCAACCAAGCGTCCGCCGCCTGTGCCTGCTGTATCACCTCTCCAGCCCGATCAATGCAAAGGATGTGTATGGGGTAACTGGACAGGAACAAAGCAGACATGCATGTGGGCGGACTGTAGAAAGGGGAAGTAGGTGCGATATGAAAATACTCAAGTGGCTTGTACAACTGACAGCAGCCCGCTCAGAGTCTCCACGCAACCGAAAGGAGCGCCGTAGTGATAAGTCAATTCATAGATGACATGATACACATGACAGAGGGAGAACGGCTAATTGCATATTGGCCCTTATGGGTCGTGATAGCAATCATATGTGTCATAGTATCCGTAGTTGTTCATCGTAAATAAGAAGGTTACGGGAGGGGGCGACCATATGAAGAGTAGACCCAGCTTGTTCAACCGCGCAACCATCTACAGTTGGTATATGAAGGGCGTTGTAATAAAGAGCTATTCTCAAGCGATTATAGGCATTCATATACCCGGAGTTAACCAGCAGGACAGGATCATTGTGAACCTGACTCTGTTGGATAGGCTTCGCGGCATCAAGATACAGGACAAGGTATGGAAAGTGTTTGAGAAGTGGGAAGGCATCTGCCGTAAGAAGAACGCTGAACTGGAATACTTTCATGATTTAGGTCAGAAGGCATTCGGAAAGATTAATTTGTAAATTATTTTAAATTTGGGTCCTTCCCAGGCCGGGGGTACCATGCGGGTACGAATGACCCCGGAATTTGGCTATTTTTTATTAAAAAAATTCACTGTGCATTGTGCATTTTGGGGGTGTTATTTTGGGCATGGAAAAGCAGGTGAAAATGATTGATGAAGTCTTGTGTATCAGCGCTTCTTATGCTGTCGACCTGTTCGGGGTACACCGTAACACACTTGCACAGTGGGTAAAGCTTGGAATGCCCAAAGCGGGAAACGGTTGGTATCCTCTTAAAACCTGTTTTGATTGGGTAATGGAGTACCGTTTGGGTGGAGACGACGAAGACGATGAGGAACCGAAAAGCGATGCTGCCCGGAAGCTTCGTTTTGAAGCGAAGTTGAAAGAGAAGCAGGCGGAAGCAGCGGAATTTAAAAATGCAGTTACCAAAGGCGAGTATATCAAACGTGATGAAGTAGTTTCAGAGCTTCAACGTTTTTTTACTACGTTAAAACGGTCTATGACTGGAATTAGTCGCCGTGTTGCAATGGAGGTCGCACCTTATGTTGATCCTGAAACGGTCAGGCTGATTGAACAAAATATAGCCGATACAACAGGAGCAGTGTTGGAACAAATGTCTGTCCGGGGCGTGTATTATGCCAAAAAAGGCAAAAAGTAAGTGGGCTGACTGGCTTACTGAAGCTTTCCAAGTATTGCGACCGCCTGAAAAGTTGACAGTAGCTGAATGGGCAGACCGATACCGGGTGTTGGATAGTAAAACATCCGCCGAGCCGGGGCAGTGGTCCACAGACAGGACACCTTATTTGCGCGGAATTATGGACGCTTTTACCGATCCGCGTGTCGAAGAAATTATTTTTCTAAAGCCGACACAGGTAGGCGGGACGGAATGCCTTAATAATATGCTGGCTTTCGTTGTCGCGCAGGACCCAAGCCCTGCACTTGTCATGTATCCGAATTTGGATATGGCTAAATTTACGTCAGAAAATCGTCTGCAACCAATGATGGAGTTAAGCCCTGCCTTACGTAGTCGCTTTCGTCCAGGCAACTCAAAGGATTTGGAACTTCAATTTGATGGCATGTATACGGTTATCGCTGGGGCAAACAGTCCGGCATCACTTTCCAGCCGTCCGATTCGCTTTTTGTTCATGGATGAAGTGGACAAGTATCCTAAATCGGCGGGTAAGGAAGCGGACCCACGTTCACTGGCGAGAGAGCGTACCAAGACTTTCCCATTTAATAAGAAGATCATGCAAACTTCTACGCCTACCGTTCGCACCGGACCTATTTGGCAGGCGTGGGAAGCTGCTGACGTTCAACTTGAATATTATGTGCCGTGTCCACATTGCGGACATTATCAGACGTTCAAATTTAAACAAATTAAGTTTGATAAGGGCCTTGATGCCGAGTCCATCCGGGGAACAGCTCATTATCAATGCGAGCAATGTAATGAAACTATACGGGATGCTCACAAGCCTGCAATGCTTCGAGCTGGTGGGTGGCGCGATCAGTCCGGCTCAACGCAGCTCCGCCGTAAAACTGGATTCGGCCTAAATGCTATTTACAGTCCTTGGGTTAGATTCGGGGATGTGGCGGCGGAGTTCATCACGTCCAAGCGAACGCCAGAAGAATTAATGAACTTTGTTAACTCTTGGTTAGCGGAGTGTTGGGAAAACACTCAGATTAAGCTTAACAGTGACAAGGTTTTAGAGAAGGACAGCGGGTATGAGGAAGGTGTCGTTCCTGACCAAACCATCCTATTGACCGGAGGCGTGGACGTGCAGAAAGACCGCTTCTATTACACCATCCGGGCATGGGGCGAAGGAATGAGCAGTCAAAATATTCGGCATGGAGTGGTCGAAACATGGGCGCAGATTGAAGACGTGATGAATATATCCTACTGCGCCCGAGACGGTACGGAGTATTTTGTTAATCTCTGTGCGATTGACTCCGGTTATAACGCGGACGACACCTATACATTCTGCGTAAACAACAGCGAGTGGGCAGTCGCGGTAAAAGGTTCCAACGCGGCATTACCCAGCAAGTACAAATTATCCAAAATTGACCGCGAGGAACGTGGCATGTACGGCATATCCTTGTACATGGTTGATGGCGGATTTTATAAAGATTTTATTTCCAACCGCATGGTTCGCAAAAATGACGAGCCGGGCGGTTGGTTTGTTTATACGGGTTGTGACCTGGAATATGCCGAGCAAGTCACAGCAGAGGAAAAGGTCATTGAGAAGCGAGGTCGCAATGAATACGAAGTTTGGCGACCGAAGACAGCGCACGCGGATAACCATTACCTTGACACAGAGGTTTATGCGGCTTTTGCTGCTGACTGTTTGGGTATTCGGTACATGAGATTTGAAGCGAAGCCAGAACCGGAAAAAGCAGTCAGCAAACCTGTTGCAAAACAAAATTCTTGGGTAGGTGGTGGAAGTGAATCATGGCTATGACACCGGAAGAAAGGCTCTTACAACTACGTGAACAACTGCTTGAGGTTCAGACGGCAATTAGTGCCATACAAACAGGGGCGCAGGAATACTCGATTGCAAACCGTTCATTGAAACGAGCGGACTTGTCCACGTTGTATGCCGAACGGGATAGGCTACAAAAGGAAATTGACGCTTTGGAAAGTGGAACGGGGATGTTCCGCCGAGTTTATTTTGAGGGGAGGTAATCGTAATGAATTGGCTGGACCGATCAATTGCCGCCGTAAGCCCGAGGTGGGCATATAAGCGTATGGCGTGGCGAACCGGGATGGATGTTTTTGATTCCGGCAGTCGTGGACGGCTTAACCATAATTGGAACCCATCCCAAACGCCAAACGAGCACATTAAGGCGACAGAAAGGTCACTAATCCGGGCGCGGGCGCAGGATATGGAGCGTAATAGTGATATCGGCGGGGCAATCTTGTCCGCATTTGAGCGCAATGTTGTCGGAACCGGGATTATGCTGCAAGCAAAATTGGCGCATGACATTCCTGGGAATATGAACGGTGAGCTTAATCAGCAGATTGAAAGGCTTTGGAAAGAATTTTGCAAGGCGGAAAATGTAGACCTGACCGCTACGCAATCGCTGGAAGAGATAGAGGAAATGGCTATCCGTCGTTATGTGGTAGATGGCGGTATTTTCTTGGTTAAGGTCTACGTTGAGGATGATAAATTCCCTTTCAAACTTCAAGTCCGGGCAGTTGAGGAATTAAACACCATCGTCACGCCGGGAGAAGGCAACCGGATTGTTGAAGGTGTAGAGATTGACGAATACAACAGACCCATAGCCTACCATTTCAAGGATGTAGATGGTTACTATCTCAATCCCGTTAAAACGGTCAAGATTCCAGCTAAAGACGTGATTTTTTTGTATAAAAAGACTTCGCCGCAACAGGTCAGGGAGGTATCCAATTTGGCAACGGCTCTGCCGCGTGTTAAGGATGCGAATCAATTCGTAGAAGCAGTTTCCATCAAGGAACGCGTGCTGGCCTGCTTGTCCGTTTTTATAAAAAAAGATGTTCCTTCCGGCAGTATGGGGCGGGGAGTGAGAACCAGCAGCGAAACGATTGATTATTCTGGAGTGTCACTTGCTCCGGGGATGATCGGGGAACTCAATCCAGGTGATGAAGTTCAAACGGTTGTTCCGTCCGGTCAGGCATCGAATGCCAAGGAGTGGATTACCACATTGGTCCGGCTCACGTCTGCCGGAATCGGCCTTAGCTATGAAGCTGTGTCGCGGGATCTGTCCCAAGTCAATTATTCTTCTGCCCGTCAAGGACTTATTGAAGATCGGAAGCTGTATAAGAAACTGCAAAAAATGGTGACCGAGCGTGTGCTAACCCCGATTTATTTGGAGTTTTTGGACGCTATGGTTCTTTCCGGTCAGTTGGATCTACCCAAATACCAACAAAATAAAGAGCAATATACCACCCATGCATGGATTCCACCGGGTTCGACATGGATTGACCCTTTGAAGGAGGTGAAAGCAAATGAAACAGCTCTTGCTTCCAATCAGGACACTCTAGCCCGTATCTGTGCCGAGCGCGGGGAGGATTGGCGCGATGTGGTGGCGCAGCGTGCAGCAGAACAGCAATTGATCCGCGAATTGTCCGGTCCAGAACCGACAGCCACGGATATTCCAAAGGAAGGAGCAGACAATGATCCAGATGAAGAAGAAAAAGATGCAGAAGATGCCGATGATGCTGCATAGAAATGCAACGGTACCGGATAAGCAACTATCTCGTGTATTGACTATCAATACTGAATCTGTAAACGAAGAAGATAGAACGATTGAGCTTTCATTTTCATCCGAAGCCCCATATGGTAGGTGGTTCGGTGATGAAATTCTATCTCATGACCCCGGAGCGCTTGACCTATCACGGTTAAACGATGTCGGGGTTTTATTATTCGCTCATGGACGTGATCCAAATTACGGTAACATGCCAATCGGTACCATTAAACAAGTCTGGATTGATGATGCCGAGCGGAAAGCGCGGGCCATTGTGGAGTTTGACAACGACCCTGACAGTGACCGGGTGTTTCAGAAGGTCAAAAAGGGGATTGTCAAAGGGGTGTCAGTTGGCTATGAGGTCAGTTCATGGGAAGAAGTGAAGGCCGGAAAGACTTCTGCCAATGGTCGATTCACTGGGCCAGCTTATGTAGCTCTTAAATGGCAGCCGTTTGAAATATCAATCGAGCCAACGCCAGCCGATCCTAGTGTGGGCATTGGTCGTACTTTACAAAATGAAAGCGAGGACGAAGGAATGAAGGGATTGAAAATGCTGGCTTTAGCCGCACAGGGATTGATGCATGCACCGGATACAGGAGCAGGGATTGGGGGCGGAACCCCGGCAGGTACAGGAGAACGATCCGGCGAACCACAGGCACCACCAGCACCGCCGATTAACGAAGAGGGTATTCGGGCAGCAGCGGCAGCGGCAGAACGGAGCCGGGTAACAGAAATTAATGCGCTGTGCCGTAACTTCGGCGTAGATGCTTCACCGTACATTGAGGATGGAAGCAGCACTGATAAAGTTCGTCAGGCCATCTTGCAAAAACAAATCGAAGATCGTAAACCACACGCTTCCGGTGTACAGGTCACGACAGAGGAAACGGACAAATTCCGTGCCGCTGCATCCGATGCCCTGCTTATGCGTGCTGGCAGAGGTGTTGCGAAGCCTGCGCCGGGTGCGCCGGAGCTGCGTTCGCTTCGTCTGCGCGACTTGGCTGTTGAGTGCTTGGTACGCGCTGGGGAGTCGGGAGCACACTTGCTACGCGATGAAGATTTGTTGAAACGGGCGTTGTCGCCTGATAGCACGTTCCAAGGCATTATCTCCAACGCTGCTAACAAAACACTGTCACAGGCTTATGCGGAGGCCCCGACTACGTTCCAACACTGGACAGGGCGCGGCAGTAACTCAGATTTCAAGGCAGCGGAGCATTACCGACTTTCCGAGGCGGGAAGTTTGGAGCTGACAGCGCAAAATGCTCCAATTCCGTATGATGCAGCGATGAAGGATGAAAAGGTAACAAAAGCAGTGCTCACATACTCCAAGCGCTGGGGATTCACGCGGGAAGCGTTCATTAATGACGACTTGGACATGCTTTCCAAAGTGCCACAATCCTATGTAATCGCTGCGAAACGTGGTATCAACGCTTTGGTGTATAAAATGCTGGCATCTAACCCGCTTATTTGGGATGGAAAAGCCCTGTTTGGTACGGACCATAAGAACCTGGGAACTGGGGCAGATATCAATACTGTTTCAATGTCCGAAGGTCGCACGGCTATGAGAACGCAAAAGGGACAGCGCGGGGAAGCAACGCTGAATATCGCACCACAATTTTTGTTGGTTCCCGCTTCTTTGGAAACTGGCGCTAATCAATTCCTGCACAGTGATGCGGACCCATCTGGCAAACACAGCGGAGTATCCAACGTTTTCCGTAACTCAATGGATATTATCGTGGATGCGGAGTTGGATCAATACTCAGCAGCGGCTTGGTATATGGCAGCTAACCCGAATATTGCGGACACAATTGAGGTCACCTATCTGCGCGGACAAGAGGAGCCAACGTTGGAAACAGATGTGCCGTTTGACCGTCTTGGCTTGGACTTCCGCATTTACTTTGATTACGGGGTTACGGTGCTAGATAGTCGCGGAATGTTCAAAAATCCGGGCGCAGGAGGTAACGGCTAATGATTTTGAAGCAACCACTTAATTACGGCGGTAGATTATACGAATCTGGCGAGAAAGTAACGGGTCAGCTTCCCGTTGATTTAATATTGCAGCTCCAAGAAAGCGGCGCGATTGATAAGGAAGAATCCCCGGCGCAGGAAGCGGAAGGCGTAACGCCTACTGCTGTTTCTGCTGCTGATTTTGCTGCATTGGGGGCGGACGAACAAAAAACACGCCTTGAATTGCTTGGGCTGACAGCATCCAGTAATAAAGAGGGCCGCCAAGAGCAATATGAAAAATGGCTGGCTGAAAATGATGAACTTTAAGGATCAGCTTGAGAAGGATGTGAAGGATGTTTTTCTGAACGAGAAAGAGTTTGCGGATTGGCATGAAATATCTTTTATGAGTCCGCCGAAAAACGGAATGCCCGCCATCCCTGAACCGCCTGTCCGCTTGCTGGTTACTGTAGATGATGATGAACTAAGAGATCGGAAAAGCAGCGCCTCGAATCCAACAGATGGCGTTTACGATGCCGATCTTTTGTTTTATGCCCAGCGTTCTGACTTATTCCTACACTTTGGCAGGCTTCCGGCCCTACAGAGCAAAATCAAGTTTGATGGTCGCATCTACACTGTTGCGGATCTACAGGATGATGGGAACATGATAACTGTAACTTTGGGGCGTAAAGGATCATGATTGAAATTGACACCTCTGCTTTAAGAGAAGCGCAACGGCACCTTCAAGAAGTCAAAAAGAAAACGAAAGTCGCTATGTATCGGGCGCTTAATCGGGTCGCTCAGAACGCAAAGACAAACGCTAGTAAGGAAATAAGAGAAAAATATGTCATCAAGGCCGGGGACTTAAGCAGTACCTTTTCCATAAAAAAAGCTGACAAAGGGAGCTTGTCTGCTACTATACGCTCCCGCAGCCGTGGGACAGGTCTGGATAAATACAAGTTTTCACCCCGCCGAACGACAGGTAAGCGCCCAAAAGTGCTAAAGGTCGCTGTTAAAAAGGGCGGTATGAAAAAGGTTACAGGCGCTTTTGTTGCTGAAAAAAATGGAGTTAAAATCTTCATTCGTGAAGGCAGAAACAGGCTACCGATTAAGCGATTATACGGTCCACCTGCGCCAGAAATGTTCAACAATGTGCAAATACGGGAGTCGGTGGAAAGTAAAGCCCGTATTTTATATGCACAGCGACTGGAACACGAATTGAATAGGGAGTTGGGCGGATAATGACACCCTTTATACTGCAAGACGCTTTGGTAGCTAAACTAAAGCGTCTTTTTCATGATTCGGTATACATGAATGCTCAATATGAAATGGTGCCTCTTAATATCTATGCCCAAAACCTTCCTGCAAAAGAAGAGCAAGATGACCGCGCTCATTTTCCTTTTATCACTGTACGCTTTGGCGAGACAGTGGACCAAGGGCATGAAGTCCAGTCATCTTGTTCTGTTTTGCTTGGTGTGGGCATTTTTGATGAATCGTTGGATATGCAAGGTGAAAGAACAATTCAAAACATCACACAGCGTATCCGGCATGCATTCATGACGCATCCGATTTTAGAACGGATGTTTGAATTGGATTTTCCCCTGACCTGTTCCCTTTTTGATGACGAAGACTTATCACCATATTTTTTTGGCTACGTCAACATGAAGTGGAAAATTCCAGGCATAAGCAGAGAGGATGTTTATTTTGGATAAAGAGCAAGAAAAACAGGAAGCTACGGAGTCGAAAACGCGACGAACTATTACTGCGACTGAAAAAGTCGCTCAAGCAGCTAAGGACGCTACTGAACCGGAGCAACTTATTTACATCGGTCCGAATTTGCCCGGTGGGCGGCTGGCGAAGTCTCTTATTGTTCGCGATGGCTTCCCGGCATATTTGGCAGATGTAGCGGAGAAGGCACCAGAAATACGGCAGCTTTTCGTACCTGTAGCCGAATTGGCAACATCAAAAGCTGCACTATCTGTGCCAGGGAGTGCCCTACAAATTGCCTATGCTGCTGTCATCGCAGCAGTAAAAGGAGGAATTTAAAATGGCAGAACGTCACGGCATTTTTGTTAGCGAGCAGCCGGCGGAAGTCATTACGCCAGTACCTTTGAATATTACTTTACCAGTCGTGTTCGGCACTGCTCCAATCAATCTAACAACTCTGGAGGACGCACCAGTAAATAAACCAATCCTGTGCGAAAGCCGGGACGATGTGGTTGCTGCTTTTGGATACTCGGACGACTGGGAAAGCTTCACACTGTCTGAATTCACGCATTACTTCTTCAAAGTGGCGAAGCTGTCGCCAGTTGTGTTCGTGAACGTCTTGGACCCAACGAAACATAACGCAACGGTAGCCGCATCAAGCTTTTCATTGACTGATGGTGTGGTAACTGTAGCGGTGCAAGGAATTATTAAATCGTCTGTGGTCGTCACCTCAGATGACGGAGCGACCACTTACACAGCAGGGAAGGACTACAGCGTGAGCTTTAATACTTCCGGTAATCTCGTAGTATCCCGCATTGCTTCCGGCGCTCTGACATCCAACAGCGCTGTTAAAATTTCATACTCTAAGCTGGACCGCAGCAAAGTGACAGCAGCGGACATCATTGGCGGAGTGATTGAGGCTACAGGGGAGGCAACGGGGCTGGAGTTGCTTGATCAGGTATTCCCGCTGTTCCGAATCGTTCCTGCTCTGATCGTTGCACCGGGATTTTCACAAAATCCAACTGTTGCAGCAGTAATGACCGAAAAGGCAGCAAGCCTCAACGGTGGACACTTCAAAGCGCAGGCGATTACAGACCTGCCAGCAGATCGTGTTTATACGGACTTGCCAGCATGGAAGAAAACAAATTCCTATACTGACCCGCGACAGATAAACACTTATCCGCTTTTCACCTACGATGAACGTACCTATCATTCATCTACTGTGGCAGCTGCGGGAATTATCCAAACCGACGTCAATAACGGTGGGGTTCCATCTGAATCACCATCGAATAAATCGGTAAAGATTGATGGAACAAAAATGGATAGCAGGGGTATTGCTCTTGGCCCCCAACAGGCACAGTATATGAATGCGAATGGCATTTTCACAGCACTGAATTTTGTTGGAGGCTTTGTACTTTGGGGTAACCGCACAGGTGTGTACCCGGATCAAAAAGACCCGCAGTCGTCATTCATTCCGGTGCGCCGCATGTTCGACTGGATCAGCAACACCTTGACGCTCACTTACTGGAAATACCTTGACGGTTCCACTGATAAGCGTCTGATCGAGTCGATTACGGATGCAGTGAATTTCTGGCTTAATGGCCTGGCTGCTGCAGGGTACATTTTGGGCGGACGCGTGGAATTTAATGCGTCTGAAAACCCTGTCTCCGCACTGATGGATGGGAAAATGAAGTTTCATGTCTATGTTACACCGCCGTCTCCGGCACAGGATATTGATTTTGTGCTGGAATACGATGCATCTTACTTTGCTGCGCTATTCACAGCAGCGTAAAGGGAGGGCTGAACCTTGAGCCAAGAAAAAATTAATTTACGGACAATTAAATACGAAGCTATACGTAACGGTAGCCAATACCTTGGGACAACTACGGTTGATTTGCCGGACATTGCTATGCTTGCTGATGATGTCACAGGTGCTGGAATTAACGGTACCGTGAACGTTGCTACGCTTGGACAAACTGACTCCATGCAGGTGACATACAACTTTGCAACTTGGGAAGAAGGTTATTTTGACCTATTTGCTCAGGAGACACATACGGTTGATCTGCGTGCAGGTATTCAGAGCCAGAACCGGGTAACGGGCAGCATTGACGTTATTCCAATCAAAATAACCATCAAAGGTTCTCCGAAAACTCTGTCGATGGGCAGTTTGGAGACGGCAGCAGGGTCGGATAATTCTTGTGAACACGAGGTCACTTATATCAAGATCACAATTAACGGTGTGAATAAAATTGAAATTGACAAATTTAACGATGTTTTTGTCGTGAATGAAGTTGATTTCGGCGCTAAAATCCGGGCTGCGCTCGGCAAATAATGGAGGATAAGACTATGACTGAAAAGAAAACAGCAACCCCGGCAGAAGAAAATAACGAGGGGAAAAATGTCCTTAAATTCTCAAAGCCTTTTAAGTTTGAAGACCAAGAACCAATTACAGAATTAGCTTTTGATTGGGACAAAGTAAATGGTCGTAAACTCATTGCTCTAAGCGAACGTTTGGCATTGAATGATATGGATTCACCCATTAAAGCTGTAAACATGAAGTTTCAGGCCGCCGTGTGTGCCGAAGCTGCAGGTGTTCCGTTTCAACTAATTGAGGAATTACCGGGCGGCGTATTTGGGCGTGCAACCGCAATGGCACAAAGTTTTTTGCTCGGTTTGGAATAAACGGTAACGCCGGAGCGGAAATAAGGCAAATCATAATGACACTTTCAATTGAAACAAGGAATTCTCTGGATTTTTGGTTGGACCAGAGTCTTTATGAGTTGTATCAGTGGCATGAGGCATTTGAAGCTTATGTTAATTTGAAAAATGAGGCGTTAGAAAAGCAAATGGAAGAAGCGGAAAAGAAACGTAAAAACAAAGCTCCTAACGGACGTAGAGGGCGCGTAGGACGGTGATCTAATGTCCCATGAATATGATGTAGCAATGAACCTCATTGCTGAGGTTGATCAGAGGTACAGGCGTGCCTTTGACCAGGCTAATAATCAGGTTGAGGAGTTGCAGCGTCAATTACGAGAATTGCAAAATTCACGTGGCCCGGATCGGGCTCGACGTGAAGTTGAAGACCTTACAGATCAAACCAAAAAAGCAGGCGGCGCGTTCGGGAAACTGAGCAGCGCCGCTTCTTCTTTTGGTCGCACTTTTCGAAAAGTCGCAGAAGTATCAGGTGCTATGGCTATATTGGATTCAGTCACGGGTACCATCAACAATATCGGTAGTGCTATTGGTGATCAGCAGGAAGCATTTAACCAGTATGCGGCATCCACTGGCACGAGCGTTAAGGATATGCAGGCCATCAAAAAAGAAGCCCGGAATTTATATAATCAGAATCTTGGTGAGGATTGGAACGATCTTGGAGGCGCGATGGAGAACACGCGCCAGGTTTTGCAACTTACAGGTCCTGCGCTTGAAAAAGCGACGAAAAATGCAATCGTCTTTCGGGATGTGTTCAAGGATGACATTCCAGAAACAAATAAAGCTATACAGACCATGACGAAGCAATTTAAAAATCTGAGCAATACTGAAGCTTTCAACCTACTCGCACAAGGTAAGCAAAAGGGACTTGATAAATCGGGAGAATTGCTGGACTCTGCAAATGAGTATGCGGTTTATTACAAAACGATAGGTTTGGGCGCGGAGGATATGTTCAATAGTTTTAAAAATGGTCTGGATGCAGGTGCATTCAACCTGGACAAAGTTGGTGATGCCATCAAGGAATTTGGAATTCGGAGTAAAGATGGATCTAAGACAACGAACGAGGCATACAAGATTCTGGGGCTGAATGCAGATAAAATGCAGAAGAAGTTTGCTTCTGGTGGCGATGTGGCACGTCAGGCTTATTTTGAAGTTCGGGATGCATTGAACAAAGTTAAGGACCCTATCAAGCAAAATACGGCTCTTTTGAATCTATTTGGTACGCAGGGTGAAGATTTAGAGAAATCAACGATACAGGCCATTTTGCGTACAAATAATGCCTTTGATAAAACAAAAAATACAATGCAAGAAGTTCAGAAAATAAAATATTCCTCCATAAGCTATGCCTTCCGATCCATCGGTAGGCAATTGCTCACTGAATTTGTATACCCGCTTTCTGACCTTGCATTGCCCGCCCTTGCTAGCTTTGGTAAAGGATTGGAAACAGCTATCCCTAAAATAAAGGGTTATTTCAAGCAGGGTCTGAAAGTTATACAACCTTTTATTAAAGCCTTGCAGAATGTAGGGGATCTGTTTGCTAATTCGATGGCAGGCACAGGGGATATGTCGGCAGCTACTGGCATTAGCAAGTTCTTAATGAATCTCGGTGTTGGAGAAGACAAGGCATATAAGTTTTCGGCGGCATTATCTGATATATTTGATAAATTTGCTGCTGAAAAAAACATAATCAAGGGTGCAGGGAGCTTATTAACCAACGCATTAATGGGTACCGGAGATATCAGCGGCGTGCAAGATATTAATAAAGGCTTGCAGTCTATTGGGTTCAGCCCGGATCAAGCCATTAAAATATCGAATGGTGTCGTTGATACATTTGATAGGATCAGAGGCAAAGTCGATGGTTTGGTTAAAAGTATGAAACCCGTTTTGGACGACATGACGGGATATCTAAAGGAGGCATTTTCGTTTGACGGCTCTTTGGATTTTGGAAGCATAATAGATAACGTCAGTGAGCTTCAAAAGTCTGTCAATCCTATACTGGATGCTATGCTATCAGGCATTGCCCCGGCCTTACGTTCCGTTACGTCCCTGTTGACCCCGCTTATGAAAATGGGGAAACAGGCGTTTAATGCAATAATTCCTTTAGTTTTAAAACTTGCGTCCTCTTTATATAGCAAGCTTGCACCTGTGTTCATTTCGGTTTTTGGATATTTAACGAAGACTTTGTTGCCTCAGGTCAGTTCTGTATTGGCTGCATGGGTGCCTAAAATCGGAGCGCTATTTAGTAAAGTCGGCGGTCTGATTATGGCTATATACAACACAGGTATTGCGCCTGTAATTGATAGTTTGGTCGGTATATTCAAATGGGCGTGGCCCGTTATTACTACGGTTGTGACAAGTGCTATAAATATTCTCAAGCCGATTATCGGAGGGATTATTGATGTATTGGGTGGCGTTATAGACTTCTTGACAGGGGTATTTACTGGTAATTGGTCATTGGCCTGGGATGGAATTAAACAGGTTGCAGTCGGCATTTGGGATGGCATCACAGGTGCTGTTAAAGAAGCGTTTAACGCAGTCATTGGGATTATTAATTCAGCAATTCAAAAAATAAATAGCTTCAGCTTTGATCTACCTGAATGGGCAGGTGGGGGGACGGTCGGTAGTTTGGGTATCCCTGAAATACCGATGCTCGCAAAAGGTGGATTTACAACAGGACCGTCCATCGCAGGTGAGGCTGGAACAGAAGCCGTAATTCCGCTGAATAATAAGCAACGGAGCATGAACCTGCTGGAAAAAACAAACCGGATGATGGGGTATACCACCACTAATAACGGCGGGGATTCCATCGTATTACAGTTCGACATCACTATCCAAGGAAATGCGGATAAAGAAGTGGTACAGCAGGCCATTCAGGCGGCTCAGCCGACCTTCCGCCAGCAGTATCAGGCCATGAAGCGTCAGAATGCGAGGACGAGCCTATGACGACATACACAACAATCCAAGGGGATACCTGGGATATGATTGCCTATAAGGTATTTTCCGATGAAACGTTGATGATCCAGATTATGAATCTTAATTTGGACTACATCGACGTTTCTGTTTTTTCAGCGGGTACAATTCTGCAACTGCCGGATGTTTCTACGGTTGAAGAAACCGCCTCTGACCTGCCACCGTGGAAGGTGTGACAATGAACAATATCATTAATGCAAGGCGTGCCCAGGTAGTTGTTAATTACAACGGTAAGGACATAACAAAAGAGTTGTCCGGTTATTTGTTGGATTTTACTTATACCGATGCGGAGCCAGGTACGTTGGATGATTTGCAGATTAACCTGGAGGATAAGGACCGTAAATGGTCAGGACCTTGGTCGCCAAGCGCTGGAGACAGGATAACTGCCTATATAAAGACGACCGGGTGGGATAAGCCTGGAGAGATTAAACGGCTTAATTGTGGCACGTTCGAAGTAGACTCAATTGACTTTGCTGGGCCACCCGATACCGTCAGTATTAAAGCGGTATCGCTTCCGGTTTCAACAAATGTTCGGCAGGAGAAAAAAACGAAGGCTTGGGAGTCTGTGACGCTCAAGTCTATTGCTGTTGAAATTGCCAAGCGTGCGGGTTTCGCCTTGATGTATGAAGCTCATGGGAACCCGAAGTTCGACCGTCAGGATCAGACGGATGTATCTGACCTCGCTTTCCTGAATGACCTTTGTAAACAGGAAGGAATAGCCTTGAAAGTGACTGGTAAAAAGCTAGTCCTGTTTGATGAATATGTGTATGAACAGAAAGCGCCAGCGTTGACGATTGAGCGCGGAGTGTCGGACATTATCAGCTATGGATTTTCATTCTCTACTCAGGACGTAGCATATGCAGGCTGTGAGGTCAGTTATCAGCCTGCCGCAAAAAAGAGCACGTCTAAGAAAAAAGATGATAAGAGTACAACAAAAGCTGCTGCTGAATCTACTTCTAAGGATTCGAAAAAGAAGAAAGAGAAATCCGAGCAGCCAAAGCCTATTAAGGTTATTTATCGTCCGCCTGGTGCTCCAAAAGATGGTCCGATTCTAAAGGTGTCCCAAAGTGTAGGGTCACAGGCGGAGGCCCTGAACGCAGCTCGTAAGAGTCTCCGTGAAAAGAATAAAGAGGCTGGTAAAGCTACTTTGTCTCTTATGGGTAATGTCGGTCTTGCAGCCGGGATGACCATTACAATCAAGGGCTTTGGTCGCTTTGATGGTAAGTACATTATCGTTTCCGCTACTCATGCGGTGGGCGGATCGGGGTATACAACCAATTTGGAAATTAGGAAGGTATTGGGGTGGTAATATGGCGGCAGATGAATTAGTACGGATCGGCGTTGTTTCCAGCGTAGATACGGACACGGGAATGGTCCGGGTAGTCTTTCCAGACATGTCCGACATGGTTTCCCCGGAACTGCCGCTTCTAACAACCGGAACTGGTTGGGGGCTATCAAACGCGATGCCTGAGCCGGGCGATAATGTTCTGTGCGTTTTCCGTGGGAACGGGCGCACAGATGGAGTTTGTCTTGGCGCATTATATGACGGTAGCTATGATATGCCTGCTGACCAATCTCAGCGGGGGATCTATTTTGAGGATGGAAGTTACGTGTATTTTGATAAAAATACTGGCTCAATAGAGATTAATGCGGTTGGAGCTGTGAATGTACAAGCCAAGGATGTGAGCATTAAAGCCGAGTCTGTTCAAATAAATGGGGAATCCGTGACTATTCAGGCTAAGACGGTAAGTGTTAACGCCGAAACCGTGCAAATAAACGGTAAGTCATTTAGTGTCGATGCCCCTAAGGTTCGTATGAACAGCAATGTGACGGTTGTAGGCAAGTTGGATGTACTTAATCAGGAGATTGGAGGGGGCTGAATGTGGCAGCTAAAATAGGCAGTTACGGGGATATTCCTTTTGTCGTCACCCCCAAGGTGATACGCACATTCCGTGAGCTTACCCGGTCCAGTGCCAGCCGATGGGCAGACCATGAAATCATGTTGAAAAAGCCCAAAAGCCAGTTTTTAGGGCCGGGGTTGGACACCGTGACATTCACGATGTACTTTGCTGCATGGCATGGCACGAACCCCCGCAAAGAAATGGACAAACTGGTTGACTGGGATCGAAAAGGAAAAGCCGGAGCGTTGACGATTGGCGGTAAAAAGTTGGGCGTTGGTCTGTGGGTTGTAACAGGGCTTGAGCAGGCTTGGACGCACGTGGATAACCGAGGGAACCTATTGTCTGGAACTATCAACATAACGCTAAAGGAGTACGTTAAATGAGCCAGTACAATCTTACGTTATCCGGTACCCGCCCGATTGATTTTGCCCCGGCCTCACGCGAGATTGAATTGCGACAGAACCTGTTTACGCTGCTCACATCTTGGCGTGGTTCGGTTGTTTTAAATCGACAATTTGGATTTGATCCGTCTGCTTTGGACGAGTCGACAGAAGTTGCCAAGGCGCTTATCACATCGCAAATCTATGAGCTGGTTGGTGAATATGAGCCAAGAATTTTAATTCAGGAAGTGCAGTTTGTGAATCCGCAGGATGATCCTGACAACGGGCGGTTAATTCCGGTCATTTACTTCGAGGAACAGGAGGTGAACGCAGATGACTACATTGGCTGAACTACCAGATATTGATTTTGTCCAAGCGGATGTTAAGGCTATGCAGGATTCGCTTATAAAGCTGTACGAATCAATTGCAAAACGACAGCTTGCTCCAGCCGATCCGCTTCGCACTTTCATAAATGCGATATCGTACAAGATGTTAATGCAAGAGGTTAAATTGAATCAGGTCGCCAAGGGGCAACTACTCCGGTATGCACGCGGCACTGTGCTGGATCATCTAGGGGCCTTCGTGGAAACACCGCGTTTGGGTGCTGATTATGCCGTTACGTTAATACAGTTTACTTTGTCCACGCCACTCACGAATGTCCAGATTATCCCCGCAGGGACCCGTATAGGTCCGACTGAGGGAGACGGGACCATATATTTTTCTACCAAGGAGGCCGTTTCGGTGCTGATCGGTGATGTTGTGGTCACGGCTGCAGCCGAATGTAATGTGTCTGGCACAGAAGGTAATGGATATATCGCAGGCCAACTTACGACGCTGATTGACCCTCTTCCATACGTGGCATCTGTAACCAATCTGACCGAAACAGCGGGCGGAGCTGCCGTCGAGGACAATGATCCATACCGCGAGCGTATTCACATTGCTCCAGAGTCTTTTAGTGTGGCTGGGCCGGAAGGGGCTTATGAATATTGGGCCAAAACTGCCAGTGCTTCAATTATCGACGTACATGTTGATTCACCAAGCCCTATGCAGGTAGTGGCTACTGTTTTGCTTGCTGGTGGCGTTATCCCTTCACAAACTGTATTGGACGAGGTATTTGCAGTGCTAGATGACAGAAAGCGGCGACCTCTAACGGATAAGGTTACCGTTCAAGCTCCTCCAGAAGTCAGCTACGATATTGATTTGATCTACTATATTCGTAAATCAAGGGCAACAGACGTAGCAAGTATTCAAAAGGCAGTAGAGGCCGCTTTATCCGAGTACAAGCTATGGCAAAAGTCGCGATTAGGCCGAGACATAAACCCATCTCAGCTAACACATATGCTTGTTGCGGCTGGAGCTTCACGGGTAGATATTAAATCGCCTATATTCCTGAATCTTGGGTCAAACCAGGTTGCCAAGGAAGGCACGGTTACAATGACTTTCGGGGGGCTGGTCGATGATTAAATTATCCGAATTAAGCTTATTAGACCTGCTGCCTGATAACTTACGGACTGATAAGCAAGTACAGGATGCAGCGATGGCTCTTGATGTAAAGATGGACGAGCTAACAGCGAAGATTCAGCGTGTTGATTTGTTCGGTCGTACTGACTGGACAGACGAAGAAACCGACGAATTGGCTTGGCAGTTCCATGTAGACTACTATGACCCTACATTGCCTCTTGAGCAGCGCAGGGAGCTTGTACGTCAGTCTATCCCCATCCATCGACGAAAAGGGACACCAAGCGCTGTGGAAGAATTGGTGACCACTATATTCGGCTATGGCAAGGTAGAGGAATGGTGGGAGTATGGCGACGATCCTGGTTACTTTCAGGTTGTTGTCTCCAATCCAAAGGCCACAGAAGAACAGGCGCAGCAGTTCATCGAGGTTGTCGAGTCCGTAAAACGGAAAAGCGCCCATTTGCGCCGCGTTGTCGTCTTGGATTCGGCAAAGGGCACACATTACTATGGTGTAGGTACACAGCAAGTGGATATTATTACTTTAAGGCAGGTGAACTAAATTGGCGTTTGATGGTATTCAGATTACTAATAGAGGCAGGAATCTTCTGGCTAAAACAGAAGCTGGACAGACCAAGATTACGTATACAAAATTTTCAGCGGGAGACGGGAAACTAGCTGGGCAAATGCCGATTGCATTAAAGGCACTCATCAACGAAAAAATCTCCTTCCCGGTCAGTCGGTTGAAGATACAAAATGAAAATGTTGTTGTTCCAGGCTTCGAGTTTAGCAACCAAGGTGTCAGCGCTGGTTTTTTCTTTCGTGAGGTTGGATTGTGGGCCACTGATCCAGACTTAGGCGAGATACTTTACGCCTATGGAAATTCGGGTGAAGGGGCGGAATATATAGATGCTCAAAATACATCGGCTGTATTAAAGAAACTCTTTAACTTCGAGTTGACCGTCAGTAACACAGCTCAAGTAACTGTCGTTGTTGACGACACAATTATCTATGCTACCCCGCAAGATGTAGCGGAGGCATTGAATGAATCTAAGGAGTACACGAACGAGCAAATAGCTAATGTAAAAGTGCCAGATGCCAGCACAACTCAAAAGGGGATCGTACAGCTTACCAACTCTACGAACAGCACATCCGAAACTTTAGCTCCGAACGCCAAGGCATTGAAGACTACTTATGACTTGGCTAACAGTGCTTACAGACATAGAGGGAACGCGCCAAACGACTGGAACACCGCAATATTATCTGGCAACTATGCCGTGTCGATTGCGAATTGGACGGGATACTCTAATTACCCCGCTGGATCATACACTTACGGGAAACTTGTTGTTCACGGCGATTATGGATTACGTATTCAAACGTACCACACACACGACAACCCTGGACGTGTATACACTCGCGTTTCCTTCAATGATACGGATTGGAGGGCGTGGACGGAGGTAATAACGAGCAACACGACTTCAAATTGGCAAAAGCATAAACTAACAACGGATGTGGGTTCTAACCAAATTATCTCTAGTACCGATTTAAACAACCTGTTGAAGAACGGGGAATATGTGGGTGAAAATCTTACGAATTGTCCATTGGGTACAGCTTTTGGCGCTTGGGCGTATGTAGAGGTTATGGCCTTGGACCCAGGCGGTGGTTACGTAATTCAGAAACTTTATAACCTGCATGGAGAGTACTCTCTTTATATACGTACAAGAAGGAATAACACTTGGGGGCCTTGGTCCCAAGACCTTTTTACATCTGTCGTTAATGGTAAAGGCGCTATTGCTGGCGTAATTAACGGCAAGGGTGGCAATGCAAGCGGCAGCAATACGTTTGCAGAGTTGGCAGCAGCTATAACGAACCTTCCTGTAAAAAGGTTCGCGTCAGGCACATTTAATGGTCAGTCAGCAACCGCACCAAACTTTAGCAGCGGCGCGACCATGACCCTATCAGTCAGCAGCATGACTTTTTCGCCAGCCCGTGTATTCATCAGGACGCGGCTGAGGGATAACAGTAATGTCCTGTACCTTGATGGGTTCGCTGTAGCTTCTAGTTCAGGCAACATAGAAATGTCAGGCAGATTTAACAACCGCGTAAACATATACAGCCTTACCGCACAGCCCGGAGGGTTTAGGGCCACTGTGGAAACAACCAGAATACTCGACTATGCCGGAGGCTCGCCCGTCGCGGTAGTTGAGGCTTACGAATGGTTCGCATTTGAATAACCAGCGTATCCAATCGGATGCGCTGTTTTTATGGCTTTGCGCCTTATATTGTGAGAGACGGGGGAAAGAAGGATGCAAGATCCACAAATTGAAACGTTGCAACGTATCACAAGGGTAGAAACTAAAATCGACAACATCGAAGAGAAGCTTGATTCAGCAATTGATGTCCGAGATATGGCGATATCGGCAGCGCAGTCAGCGAAGTCAGCACACCATAGGCTGGACAAGATCGAGGACGCTCAAAAATGGTTATGGCGCACAGTTAGTGGTTCCGCAATTACTGTAGTAATCGGCGCAATCGTCGCCGTACTTAAAATGGGAGGCGTTTAATTATGGATTGGAATACTGTATGGTCGTTAATCGACCCTAAATTATTAATCGTTGTGGCAGTGTGTTGGGTAATCGGTATCGGAATAAAACAAATACCGCGCGTGCCGGACTGGAGCATTGTATATATCGTCACTGCTGCCGCCGTGATCCTGACAGTCTGGATGATAGGATGGGGACCACAGGCGGTTATTCAGGGCGTGCTGGTCGGGGCATTTGCTGTTTATGGCAATCAGGTAGTCAAGCAGTTTGGTAAGCGAGGTGACGAGTAATGACACGTAAAATATCCAAAGCAGGCATTGATCTAATCAAGTCATTTGAGGGCTGCAGCTTGACAGCCTATAAACCCGTACCAACCGAAACGTATTGGACCATTGGCTGGGGGCATTATGGACAGGATATCAAAGCAGGCATGACCATCACGCAGGCACAGGCGGACGCAATGCTGGTCACCGATATGGCTAAATACGAGGCATACGTCAACGATAAGGCGTATGTGCCAGTGACGGACAAACTAACGCAAAGCCAGTTCGACGCGCTCACTAGCTTCTGTTACAACTGCGGGGCCGGAAGTCTGAGAACACTCTGTAAAGGCCGCACGGTGGCGCAGATAGCTGCCAATATAACAAAGTACAATAAATCCAGCGGAACGGTGCTGGTGGGCCTTACACGGCGCAGAGCGGCGGAATTGGCCTTATTTAACAAGATGGATGCGGAAAAGGGAGAAGGTGAAAAGATGGAAAAAGCAAATGTAATCTTATACGGCAAGCCCATTACGGACGTTAAGCTTATTGACGGCACGACGTATGTTGCGTTGCGGGATGTGGGCGAGGCATTAGGAGCTACCGTAGGTTGGGATGGTAAGACTAATACGGCTACATTGAGCAAGTAAGACAAATCCCCGCTAACCTTAACTGGTCGGCGGGGATTTTTTTTCGTTGAAGTCATTTCCACTTAGCCTTGCCAAATTTATTGAGTGACACATACGGTGTATGGTGTCTAAATGAAAGGAGGAGTTCATGTGAGCGGATGTGTTGGAGGAGCTGAACGTAGGGAAGAGCGTAGGGAAAACTGTTTTGGTGCTTTCACATCGCCAGCAGCAATTTTGGTGCTCTTTATTCTGTTGGTTATCATCACTAAAGCATTTTGGATTTAATTTTTAAAGCAATGTCACGGTAATGTCCAATCATTGTTTAGGTAAAAAGGCTCTATTGATATGTGATCGATGATCTTTTGTAATTATTACCTGTATACCCTGTACTCTGAAGTCTTTGTGCATATATTATGTTGTACTACAAATAAAGGAGGTTCAAGCCATGAGTGGATATGAAGGTGGAGCAT
>NZ_JBSHGA010000001.1:594296-632910 GCF_053617595.1 Paenibacillus sp. NPDC055715 | reverse complement strand
AGGTTATGGTGGATACGGCGGATTTCATTCTATAGGTGCAATCTTGGTATTGTTTATCCTGTTGGTAATTATCTCAAAAGCATTTTGGGTATGATTATGTTGTACTACAAATAAAGGAGGTTCAAGCCATGAGTGGATATGAAGGTGGAGCAGGTTATGGTGGATACGGCGGATTTCATTCTATAGGTGCAATCTTGGTATTGTTTATCCTGTTGGTAATTATCTCAAAAGCATTTTGGGTATGATTGGTCTGGGGGCTCTGCTGGCGTAATGCTGGCAGAGCTTTTTTTGTTGAAGGAATTTCCACACCAATCACCGAATAGCTAATTGAGGTGATCAGCATGAACCACACATATAAAGTGTTGAAATCGGATATCGAATTGTTCGCAGCTGCATTAAGCCAGGTAAGAGTATATGTAGTAAATCCGTTGAGTGAGGATATGGTGGAAGTTGTAGACTACGGAGGCCCCGTAGAAAAGTTTTCGCCGGAATCGATTAAGATTAACGGATCTTATTTCTTTCGTAATCAGTTTGAATTTAGAGTAGATGTGAAGAAGGACTCCACTGGCATTTAGCTGGTAGGGTATTTTTTCTTTTATATTGCTCACAAAAGTTATTGACAACTGTTATATTTTGGACAACAATAGAGTCCAAGAATATAAAATAATGGTATTTTTATGTGAAGGGTGGCTATGACATGAAGCATACACCTGAGATTTTAGCGGAGTTGGAAGAATATCTAAAACAAAATGGCATGACATTGGCAGAATTTTCGGAGTGTTCAGGTGTTCATCAAAGAACGCTTAATAATTGGATTCTTAAGCATCGTCCTGTTGCTATACATCAGCTTGATCGAATGGCGCTGGCTATGGGATTACCGGAAGGTTATTTTTACGAACGATACATAGAACATTACATCATCGGCCTTTCTCCGGATTGGCGGCGAATCGAGCCAGTATTGTATCGGTGTGCTGAACTGGATAAGCTGGAAGCGATTCAGCGTATAGTTGGGCATATCATGGACAATCTGCTGTATTCCCCAAAGTTATTTGATGTGGCAGAAAAGCTATTCGCACAAGATCGACATGCTGCTGCGCTGATCCTCTATAACGGGGTTGCAGAGACCGAGAAGTACCAGCACTCTGATCGCTTGGCAATCTGCCATTATCGTATATTCACGATTCAGGTTGGAGACGATCAACGCCAAAATCTCAATGCAGCTACAAAATTTGAGGATTTTGTCGAACGTCTGGACGAAATAGATCAGCTTGACGCATTGAAGGATTTGGCTAACGTGTATAGGTCTTTGCGTCTATGGGACAAGGTAGAGCAAATGGCTAAAAAAATGAAGGCGAAGGCGGAAATCCAATATTCAATGAAACATCAACAGAAGAAGCGAGAGTGTGACGAGTCTAAAAAGAATCTGAGTCGTCCCATGTTTGCGTACATCACCTATGCCAATTTGTTGTGTGCCAGTGTATGCGAAGCCCAAGGCGATTATCAACAAGCTCTACAATATACATATGCCTATGCTGATCTGAATTGGGTCAAAGAGACGGATGTAGATACGCGGCATTGGATCAAACTGTATCAAGATTGGGCGCAATGTAATACTTACGTATATAAACTCCTGTCTGGAAATACAAGTGTCTTACCCGATTATGTTGAATATATTGTTGCATCGCCAGATAACACTGAAAAAGAAATGGTTGCCAATCTGATGAATATAGTCATGGCAGCAAACCAATATCAGATAGATGTGGACGATGTACTCTTACAATTTGAAGATAAAATTAATTCCTTTCCTCAATTACCGGCATCTGATGATATTTATACCCAACAAGTTGTGCCAGACCAGTATGCACGTTTTGGTTACGAGTTAGCTTATTATTATTTGTATCGAGGGATGTATAATGATGGTTTTAAACATTTGATGAATGCATCGCTAAAAGCGAATATAATAAATAATGAGACATATTTTATAAACTGTATGGGATTGTTTGTTCGTTTTCAAGCCCATGCGGTTCCTGAAACCAAAGCAGAGTTTTTCAATTTAATTGAGAGGGTGTGGATAAACAATGTTGAGAAAAATGGTTCTTCTGATCGTCGCAACTAGCTTTTTGTCTATCTTAGCTATGCCTATTCATCCGCTCAGCCATAATACAAGCATCCAGCCTCAGGAAACGGTTGGAGGAATGTAAACGGATAGGAACAAAAAAAGCTCTGCTAACCTTAATTGGTCGGCAGAGCTTTTTTTTATTTGAACAATCTTGAAAGCAGCTTGAATATATCAAACGTTGACTGATTGTACACCTTATTGTAAGCCGCCTTGCGTGGGTTTCTAAGCCATCCCCAGCCTCGTGGCATCTTTATGCCTGCACGGTGTGCAATCTGCCGCTTGAGGCTGGTGCGAGCTGCTATACGCTTGTTTAGGCTGGGTTTACGTGGGCCGTATTTCATTATCGTTTCTCAAAAGGATTAATACCGAGACTCCGCTTCAATCCTTCCTGTAGCACCTGGGAGAAATTAAGATGTTGCAGTTCAGCTTGATCATTAAGCCACTTCGGGACAGTCAAGGTCTTTTTAACAGCCTTACTTTCCATAGCTTCCCTAACTACAGGCATGTAGACCTGAACGTCACACGCAGCCTCTGCTGCTTCTCGTTGTGCCAAAATAACATCAAGTGGGGAAGGATCAGGGATAGGGTCGCCGTCTTGTTCCATAACATACATAAACCCCTCCAGCGCTTCCCGAGCTGCAGCATGCGCTTCTTCGGCGGTATCTCCAAATGTAAGGCAACCGGGTAGATCTGGAAAACGAACGGATATTCCATCCTCAGAATGATCGAGCAGTGCCCAATAGCGATAAACGTCTTTTTTACTCACTATAATTAACCTCCTTTGGGGAGGGCTGTTCAGCCCTTAATCCCCGCTGTTTTTAGGATACTTGCTTGTGTCTTCGGAGGAAAGCTTTTCTTAGGATGCGGAACCGTAACCTTACCGATTTTTGTCGGATGCTTGAAGTAATGGTGACTGCCATGTACTCCTATTATATACCATCCGTCCTCTTCTAACAGTTTGATTAATTCTCTTGAACTGTATGATTTCAAGTGATTGCCCTCCTTACACTTATTATTATACACGTATAATAAGTACGTGTCAACGTATTATTTACACGTATAGTAAAAGCTTTATGAATTATTTACCGTCTCTTTTATAGGAACGAATGTTTGTATATAATATAAGTGAAGGAGTTGGTTGCTTTGCTACCTGATATCGAACGCAAACTACTGCGGATACTGTACAACTATTCAGCAGGCCGTAGACGCTTACCAACGATGAAGGAACTTGAGATAAAGACAGGTAGGAGCGTAGAGGACATCAGAACCGGGCTGCTGGCTTTGGAGAAGGGTAACTATATTACTTGGGACGACAAGCCAGATACTCTGAGTATCGTTATTATAGAGGGTTGGGAGCGTGGACAGATCAGGTCTATGTCGGCAGGGGACGCCAGTAGATATTTCACAGAATATTAAAACCCCGGATTGCTCCGGGGCATGTTTTATAGAGTGTCAATAACGTCTTGGTATTTTTTAAATTGTTCTTCTTTTGCTTGCCCAGTCATGTGCAGAAGTATATTATCCTTTTCGTAGAGATACGAAAAGAACATTGCGGACTCTTTTCCCATATCCTCATACCGCTTCTTTAATTCTTGCAAGTCCTCTTTATTGTCAAATACGAAAACATGCCCGTTATTTTTTTCGCCAATAGATGGCAAATAAAAAACTGTTGCACTCTTTGCTTTCATTGGTAGTGGCCCGTAATCCTTCGGTTTCATTTCTCTTGTATTTTCAGCTTCCAAACCAGCGGCCTTGAATTTAGCTACTACTTCGTCAGCCGTTATTGTTTTCGCTTCCTCTTTCTTAACTGGTGCAGATGCCGTTTCTGCTTTATTTTCTACTTCCGTTTGTTTACTTGAAGCATTACCGCAACCAGCAACTACAATCCCGAATGCAAGTACAGCAGTAGTGAGTAGTACCATTTTCTTATTAAACACTTCTTATTTCCCCCTATTTGATAATTATTTTATAGAGGTAGTCTATCAGACCTAGGAATATTTATCCACATAAAAAAGCAAGAGGATTATTCCCCTTGCTTCAACTTTTGTTCCAGATAATATACATCTAACCGGGTCCGCTTTGAAACCTGAGCCACGGCAAAAGCAAAACTTACAGCTTCATCGTAGGTAGCCCGAAACCCAACATCCGATGCCACGCCTTTGTAGTCTATCATGACCACGTACCCATCTTCCTGTGGCACGATTCGTACATGGTCGCCCCCCCTTTTTTCTTTCCCCTTCATTTTCTTGTTATACTCGTTCAACGCGGCATCAAGCAGATGACTTGCTGACACGACTTCTGGATCGTTTATTCCACGTTCATTTATTAGATTGTACATTCTTCGCCGTAATTCTTCTATTGTATTTTTTAACTCTTCTGTCAAATTGCTCACCCTTTTTAAGGTTAAAATGCCCAGTCGTGAATCTTATTATTCATTTTTTAGTAATATTTTCGACAAGAAATGACGTTTTTTTGATTTTAGTCCATTCCTTGTCGAACGATTTTTGTAGATTTTTGTCGTAAAAGGGATTACGATAATTTATATATTACGTATTAACGTTGTTATAAAGGCATCGTAATAATAGGGTTATTATGGTATGATGAGAACAAATGTTTGTTATTTCATAAAGGGAAGGCGAACTTCATTAAACTAAACATAAAAATAAACAGTGGAGTGTGGGACAGATGCAAAACCATGTTATTGAAGTAAAAAAAGATTTGCGAGATGAAGATATTTTAAAGTTTGTACATGCGATCCTAATTATGAGGGCTATTAAACCTCCAGTAACTATTGAACTAATCATGCTTACGAAAAAAAAGCTGCTAGAAGTAAGCAGCTTAATCATGGGGCAATAATGGGGCAGGAAAATATAATATGTTTGATAATTTAGACTAAGATATACATAGATACAAAAAGCTATTATGCTGTAGCACAGCCATTTGAGTAATCAATAAGCAATCTGAATAAGTCGCAAATCAGCCTTCCAAGCTGATAGCGTGGGTTCGATTCCCATCACCCGCTTTGTCGTAAAAATGCTCGAAACCCTTGCGCCGCAAGGGTTTTTTATTTTACCCATGATAGCTACGAATGCAAGGCTCTATTCGGAGTACAACTATTTTGGAAAAGGCAGTGAACGAGGCGGCATTCTGGACGATAAAGCAAATGGCAAATTTCAAGACGTGGGCAGCTTCCCGGCCATCACCAACCAAAAGTCGCGGGTAACCAACTGGAATCCGAGCCAGAACTACAGTTATCAAGTTTAAACTCCTGAATATACCAAGGAATTTGCAACTACATATGTCGGCTCGTCCAATACATCCCTTGTATTCGAAAAATAAATATGATGTACAATGGATTTGCAAATACGTTCTGATCTGCTATACTGGCTGCAAGCAAGTATTCCGTGAAAAGGAAGGTAACGATACGTCCGATGAAGTAAGCACACTGATTTCCCCATAAACTGCACAGTTACTGGCAGGCGGCTGTATGCTGCAACGGGAGAAGTGTGTCTGAAAATGAGGTTTGGGACGTATACGTTTGCTCCGGAACGGGATGATGCTTTTTTCCGTTTACGGTTCTCTTTCTTATAAACGTATGTTCTGAAACGATTCATAGCAGTCATTCTATATTCCCTGTATGCAAGCCGCAGCCTTCTGCGGCTTTTTTTATTGCTTCCAGTGGTAAAAACCGGACAGGGAAAGGATGATTACCATATGAAAACCATTTTGCGTATTCGAAATGTCATAAAGGATTGGAACGGAACGTCTTTGTTTGAGGATGTGTCCATGGATGTGACGGAGGGGGAGCGGCTCGCCCTGTTCGGAAGAAATGGAGCCGGCAAAACGACGCTATTGCGGATACTGTTGGGCGACGAGGCGCCGACTTCAGGTAAGGTAGAGCATGAATTACCGCTGGAGGAGCGGGGCTGGCTGAAGCAGCAGGATGCCATTCATTCCGCCCGAACTGCACTTGAAGCGGCACAGCAGGCCAGTCCTGAGCATTGGCGAGTGAGGACGACGCTGAAGCAACTGGAGGCCGAAATTGCTCATGAGGGAGAGGAAGCAGAGCGTCATCTGGAGCAATACGGCGAGCTAATGGATGAGTACGAGCGGCTACAAGGTTTTGCGTGGGAGTCCGAAGTGGAAAAGGCGCTGACCCGGATGGGCATGCCTGCTGAGACGTGGCCTATTGCTTATGGTGATCTGAGCGGAGGGCAGAAGACGAGAGTGCGGTTAGCCGGACTGATGGTTAGACAGCCGAAGCTGCTGGTGCTGGATGAACCGACCAACCATCTGGATGCCGAAAGTTTGCTCTGGCTGGAGCAGTGGCTATCGACCTATCATGGGACGTTGTTGTTTGTATCGCATGACAGAGCCTTTTTGGATCGGGTAGCTACAGGCATTTGTGAGCTGACGTCAACGGGCATTCGGCGCTATAAGGGCGGCTATACGGAGTATAAGGCGCATAAGGAACGGGAGCTGCGGGAGCAGGAAGCCAACTATCGGAAGCAGGAACTGGCACGGCAGGCGTTGGAGGAGACGATCCGAAATTATCGGGAATGGTTCCATCAGGCGCACCGGGCAGCTTCCAATGTGGAAATGGCCGTTACGCAAAGTTTTTATAAGGCTAAGGCTAATAAAAATATTTCTCGTTATCATGCGAAGGAGAAGGAGCTGGAACGGCTGGAGGCCAACCGGGTTGAGCAGCCGCGCGAAGTAGCATCTTTGCATATGAAATTAAGTGACAGTGGGTTTCAGGCCAAATATTTGCTGCGTGCCGAGCATGTCTGTTTTAGTTATGACGACCATACCATTGTGCAGGATCTCAACCTGAACATTGCACGTGGCGACCGCCTGGCTGTTCGGGGCCCGAATGGGATTGGCAAAACAACGCTGCTGCGACTGTTAACAGGTCAGTTGGAGCCGTATAAGGGAAAGATCATAGCGAATCCACAGCTAAAAATCGGATATTTTTCACAGGAACTGGAGCAGCTTCCAGAGGATCAGACATTGCTGGACAGTTTGCTTGCGCTCCCCACCATGACGCAGACGGAAGCGAGAACGGTGCTGGGATGCTTTCTTTTTGCCAGAGAAGATGTGTTCAAGAGGATCGGTACACTCAGTATGGGAGAGAAATGCAGGGCGGCCTTTCTACGCTTGTATTTTAGTGGAGCCAACCTGCTGGTGCTGGATGAGCCGACCAATTATTTTGACATTGAAACTCGTGAAATCGTGGAGGAGTCTTTGCGTAGTTACGATGGGGCGCTGGTGCTTGTCTCGCATGACCGGGAGCTGGTGCGTCGGACGGCAACCCGTTTGCTTGATATGCAGCATGAAGGCGTATATGAAATCTACGAAGGGACCGCCGACGAAAAGCAGGAAGAACAGCGGAACCGTCAACAGGAACCAGAGGATCAGGAGCAGCGTGAGGAGCGTCTGCGATTACAGTTGCGTCTTACGGAGCTGATGGGTACGGCGGGGCTGGACGATGAAAATAAGGAACTGCTGTCAGAAATCAGGCGTATTCGCGCCAAACTGGATCAGTCGGATTAAACTGCTGCGTCAGAATGGGCGAAACGTATGTCCGGCTTGCCAAAGCGCGAGGGTTTGCATATAATAATGAACAATAGTTTTAAATTTCAAAATGTCTTGATGGAGAAGAGTAGGCAGTGTCCGATTGAACAGGGAGGAAGCGCCGTAGGATTGAGAGCGTTTCTGCAAAACAAGGCTGTTGAAGTTCGCTCCGGAGCAGTTCCTTGAACCTCGTATGCCATCTTGTAGATGGCAAGCGGGCAAGTAGGGGATATCGGTTCACGACCGTTACAACGTGCAGAGCGAGATCATGATTGCATAGCATGGATAAACCACCTGTGTTGCCGAGAGGCAGATATTGTCGAAAGGCAAAGCGCGGGGTGAGCTGAGCAGGATTGTCTAACGAGGGTGGTACCACGGTCTTTTCGTCCCTTACCGGGAGAAGGGACCTTTTTTTGTTGTCTGAAAAGCTGGATATGAAGAAAGGGGACTGAACAGGCGATGAGCGAAACCATCCAAATGAAGGAACATTTGCTGGCCTTGAAGGAAGAAGCATTGGAAGTATTGGAGAAGGTGGCAACGCCCAAGGAGCTGGCCGATCTGCGGGTTAAATATTCGGGTAAAAAGGGTGCGTTGACTGAAATTTTGCGCGGTATGGGCAAGCTGAGTGCGGAAGAGCGTCCAGTTGTTGGACAGGTAGCCAATGAAGTGCGCGAGGCGATTGAAGAAGTCGTCAACCGTAAACAGGACGAGTTCACGAAAGCGGAGACGAATGAGCGTCTGCAAGCGGAAAAGATCGACGTTACGCTGCCTGGACGCACATTGCCGCAAGGCGGGCTGCACCCGATTAATAAAGTAATTGAGCAGATTGAGGACATTTTTACAGGTATGGGCTACCGAGTTGCGGAGGGTCCACAGGCAGAGACGGATTATTATAACTTTGAAGCGTTGAACCTGCCTAAAAATCATCCGGCGCGGGATATGCAGGATTCGTTTTATTTGACCGAGGATCTGTTAATGCGTACCCATACGTCACCCGTTCAGATTCGCGCAATGGAAGCGATGAAGGGCGAAACACCTATCAAGGTCATTTGTCCGGGTACGGTTTTTCGACGCGATGATGACGACGCTACTCATTCTTTCCAATTCCACCAAATTGAAGGAATTGTTGTTGGTAAAGACATTCGCATGAGTGATCTGAAAGGAACTTTGCTGCAATTTGCACGCGAAATGTTCGGGGAATCGACCGAAATCCGTCTGCGTCCAAGCTTCTTTCCGTTTACAGAGCCGAGTGCTGAGGTAGACGTGACTTTTGTAAAGAAAAATGGCGAGCGCGTATGGATCGAAATTTTGGGCTGTGGCATGGTGCACCCGAAAGTGCTGGAAATGGGCGGTTTTGATCCCGAGGTATATAGCGGTTTTGCATTCGGTATGGGTGTAGAACGGATTGCCATTTTGAAATACGGAATTGACGATATTCGTCATTTTTATAACAGCGACCTGTCATTCTTGAAGCAGTTTGCGCGTCAATAAACAACTATATCAAGGGAAGTGAACCCATATGAAAGTATCATTCGATTGGCTATCCGAGTATGTGTCGCTGGATCAGGTGAGCGCGGAGGATCTGGCAGAGAAAATCACCCGTTCGGGTATTGAAATTGATGAGGTTGAACATCGCAACAAAGGAATTACTGGCGTCGTGGTCGGTTATGTCAAAAGCAAGGAAAAACACCCTGATGCGGATAAACTAAATGTGTGTATCGTCGATGCGGGCCAAGAAGAAGATCTGCAAATCGTGTGTGGCGCCAAAAATGTGGATGCAGGGCAAAAGGTTCCTGTTGCCATCGTGGGGGCGAAGCTGCCGGGAGATTTTCAGATTAAAAAGGCCAAGCTGCGCGGTGTTGTGTCCATGGGCATGATCTGCTCGGCAAAGGAACTGGGTATGAATGACAAGCTGTTGCCCAAAGAGTTGCAGGAAGGTATTCTGGTGCTGCCTGAGGATGTTGAAATCGGTACGCCGATTACGAAGTTGCTGGCGCTGGATGATCAGGTGCTGGATTTTGATCTGACACCAAATCGTTCGGATTGCTTGAGTATGCATGGTGCGGCTTATGAAGTGAGCGCGATTTTGGGGCGTGACATTTCGCTGGCTGACCCGGCTAAGGATTTGATGGAAATCAGCGATGCGGCGGCAGATCATCTGTCGGTGAAGGTGGATACACCTGAACTGTGTACGCACTATGCGGCTCGTTATATCACGGGTGTAAAAGTGGGGGCTTCTCCGCTGTGGATTCAAAACCGCTTGATGGCAGCGGGTGTTCGTCCAATCAACAACATCGTGGATATTACGAACTATGTCATGCTGGAATACGGTCAGCCGTTGCATGCTTTTGATGCGGATAAGCTGGAAAATGGCAACATAGAAGTACGTCTCGCTCGTGCAGGCGAAACATTGATTACGCTGGACGATCAGGAGCGCAAGCTGGAGCCGCATATGCTGCTGATTACAGACGGCGTGAAGCCGATTGCGCTGGCCGGGGTGATGGGCGGAGCCAATTCCGAAGTTACGGATGCGACGGTCAGCATTGCGCTGGAATCCGCGAAGTTTGACGGCGGTACGGTTCGCAAAACGTCCCGTCAGCTTGGACTTCGTTCCGAAGCAAGCCTGCGTTTTGAAAAAGAGGTTGATCCAGGTGCTGTTGTACCTGCGGTGAACCGTGCGGCTGCACTGATTCAGCGTTATGCAGGAGGCACTGTGCATCAAGGAATCGTGGAATCTGCTTCTGTGAAGGCCGAAAACCGGATTATCAAGCTGTCGCTGGATAAAGTGAACCGATATTTGGGAACAGAGTTGTCGCTGCTTGAGGTGAAAACGATTTTTGGGAAACTTCATTTCGGATGCGATGACGTGGAACAAGGTGTGCTGGAAGTGGAAGTGCCTACACGCCGCGGAGATATTACCATCGATGTGGATTTGATTGAAGAGGTAGCCCGTCTGTATGGTTATGACAACATTCCGACGACGCCGATTGAAGGACCAACGACGCCGGGTGCTTTGACGGCGTCGCAATCACTGCGCCGCTCGCTGCGTAAATTGCTGGCCCATGGCGGCTGGCAAGAGACGATTAGTTACTCGTTTGTGCATCCAGAAAGCGCAGGTTTGTTTAATGCCCTGACGGAGGGCAGCCATCCGGTACGTTTGGCGATGCCTATGAGCGAAGACCGCAGTGTACTGCGTACGAGCATTATTCCGCAAATGCTGGATACAGCAGTGTATAACATGAACCGGAAGCAGGAAAATCTGGCGATTTTCGAAATAGGAACTGTATTTTATACAGCGGAACAAACGCTGACCCGTCAGCCGCAGGAAATTCAGGTGCTCAGTTTGCTGCTGACTGGTGTACGCCGTGAAAAACAATGGAACATCGGTGCTGAGAAGGTCGATTTCTTTGATATTAAAGGTGCATTGGAAACCGTATTCAGCTATTTCGGATTGGGTGCAAGCATCCGTTATGTGGCTGACCAGCCGCAAAGCTATCATCCGGGCCGTTCCGCCTCGGTATGGCTGGATGTGAATGGGACCTCCCAACGAATCGGGACCATCGGGCAGATCCATCCGGAGTTGCAACAGTCTTATGGGCTGAATGATACGTATGTAGCGGAAATTGCGTTGCAACAGGTGATTGAACACACCAACAGTCACATTAAATTCAGAGACCTGGCCCGCTTCCCGTCCGTGGAACGAGACATTGCCCTCGTGGTGGATAAAGACGTAGAAGCAGGCGAACTGCTGCGTGTGATTCATGCGGCGGGCGGAGAGCTATTGCAGGATGCACGGGTGTTTGATGTGTTTACAGGCAGCAAGCTTGGCGAAGACAAGAAGAGCGTAGCAATCTCCCTGACCTACCGTCACTGGGAGCATACGTTGACGGATGAAGAGATTCATGCGGCGCATATTCCTGTCGTTACGTCTCTGGAACAAACTTTTGGAGCGGAATTGAGAAAGTAGCAGGAAATGCGAGGAGTCGTATCGAATCTTAGTGACAGAGGTTCGATACGGCTTTTTGGCCTATCATCATGGAAGCTATCTACTCTGATACTCACCCGCTGCGGGGAAGCCGGACTAATGGGGTTGAACGCTTCACGAAGGGCGGGTTACCATAGTACCGGACACAACTTAGAATTAACATACAGTAGTATTGAAGGAGGGCATAATTGTGACTACACCAGATCGTACTCGCGTCACTGTAGAGATCTATGGTACTTCTTATAAACTCGTCGGCAGTAATACCGATTATATGAAGCAGGTTGCCAATTACGTGGATGAACGCATGCATAGCATTTCTCAGGCTCATTCGCGTCTTGATATGCCCCGAATTGCTGTGCTGGCTGCGGTTCATATGGCAGAAGAAGCTGTGCAAATTCAGGAAATTCAGAGTCATTTGAACCGGTTGGCCGGGGAGCGGGCGGAGCTTCGGGGCGAACTGGCTCAACTCCAGACGGCTCTTGGAGAACAGCAGCAAAAAAATGCGGATATGCAGCAGTCTTTTTCCCAATTGGAGGAAGAGAAGGAAACGGTTCTGAAAAAAAAGATGGAGAACGAATCCGCATCAGCTAGGGAAATTGCCGAATTAAAGGCGAAGCTGGAACAGCAGGAGAAAAAAGCGGCACAACTCGAAAATGGACAAAAGCAGGCTGAACGTCAATTGGAGGAGTCCCGTCAGGAAGCTTCTCGTAAGCTGAAAGAGCAGCAGGAGGCGGCAAATGCCCGTATCCGCCAGATGGAGGAGCAAACCAAGAAGGAGCTGGCCGAAGCGGTCAAGCAGGCGGAAGCCAAGCTGTCGGCTGCGGAGAAGGCCCATCAGGAGCGTCAGCGTACAGAGCTGGACAAGCTGCGTTCTGCTTTGCAGCAGGAGCATAGCCGGCAGGTCACTGAATGGCAGGACAAGTGGTCCGGGCTGAATGAGCAGTTGGAGCAGGAGCGTAAACAGGCGGAACTGGTGCTGAATGAGGAAAAGCTCCAGTATCAGGAGGCGGAGAAACGAGCCGAGGAAGCTGCACTGGAGCAGGAGATTCGGGTCGAGGAGCTTCAAGAGCAATTGGAGCAGGTACAAGCAGGCAGTACAGAGCTTTCTTCCTGTCTGGGAGAGGCGCAAGAGCAGGTTGCAGCATTGAAGCAACAGCAGTCCGAGCTGGAGTCTATGCTGGAAACGCAGCGACAGGCTGCGACAGAGCGCGAGCAGGCGGATACACTTGTGCGTGAAGAGCTGCAAAGCCGTTACGATGAATTGGCGGCGGAAGCCAAGGCAACGCAGCAGCAAGCGGCCAAGCTGGAGGAAGAACAGCGCCGGATGCAGAAGTTGCTGGAGCAGGCGCACGTGTCCTCCCGCAAACTGCAAAGTGAGCTGGCTACACTGGCCGAAAGCGAGAAATCTTGGCAGAAGCTTGCAGAGGAACGCCAACTCGCAGTAGATGAACTGGAGCTTTCGATACTGGAGGTACGTGAACAGAAGGAAGCTGTACAGGAGCAATTACAGCATGCCGTAGCTGAGGTTGAAACTGTAAATCATAAGTTTGCTGCACAGCAGCAACGTCTGTTGCAGTTGGAAGCGAGAATCAAGGAGCTTTCACCTGAGCTGATTCGCGTTCAGGACGAGCTGGAGAAGGCAATCCTGCGTGAGCAAGAGGGAACAAAGGCTTACACAACGCTTCAGGAGCAGTATGGAAGCATGAAGAGCCGGGCAGAGCAACTGGGACAGAATATCAAGCAGCTCCAACGTGAAGATAGTGAACGGCAGAAGGTACTGGAGCGTGCCGAAGAGGAATCACTGGAATGGCAGCTTCAATACGAGGAGTTGAAGGCTGAAGCGGAACGTTTGGAGGCCGAAGATGCTGCCCGTAAGAAAGAATTTGCTTCGTGGGAACGGGAAATAGCCGTAACTGTTGAACAAAAGGAACAGCTTCAAGAGGAAATTCGTCTGGCCATTGAAGCTGCCGAGGCGGCGAAGGCTGAACAGCAATCTGCAGATCAGGAACGGATGACTTTACAGTCCGAGCTGGAGGAAGTCGGTCAGAAGTATGAGCTGGCGGCTCATCAGCTTTGTCTTTTACAGGTTCAGCAGGATGTGGATCGGGAAAATGCGGAGAAGATGTCGACGGAATTACGTCAATTGCAAGAAGAGTATACCAAGCTTCAATCCGAGTACAATGAGTGGATTGAATTAATCGAACAGGATCAGTAGATACGGATTATAAATGCAATGCAATGCAATCCCCGGCTGCTTATCGCCGGGGATTATTTGTATGCTGTATTCTGTTCAATTCTGTAGATGACAAAAGGCTGTCCATGGCAGAAGGAATCTGCTGTGGAACAGCCTTGTCGGGAATGTGAACCCAAATTATTTCTCGCTCTTGTGTCCAGCTTCAAACGGTGTTGCTACCGGGATGAACAGGTCGATAATCCCGATAACTAATGCAGCGAGCAATGCGCCCAGAACAGAGACACTGACACTAGTTACGATATATTGAGCGATCCAGATAACCAGAGCGCTCACCAGAAACCCAACGATACCGCGTCCGAATGGTGAAACGCGTCGGCCAAACATAGCCTCAATAATGTAACCGATCAAGGCAATGACAATGGCAAGGATCAGCGCGCTCCAAAAGCCGCCTACACTAAAGCCGGGAACGATCCAGCTTACGACCATCAAAACCAAAGCGGCAACGATGAAACGCACAATGTGCCCGAGAATGCTCACGGAATAACCTCCTTTGTTTTTTGAATGCACAGGGTTATACAAAGGTTATTGTGTTGCATAAATGGTTTTCTTATGTGTAAAACAGAGTTGGAAAATAGCGTAAGTGCGCGGCTTTCGTTATAATATAGATATAAGTGAAAGGAGTAGTGAAGTTGGACTCTAAAATTTTCAAAACCCTGGAATATCAAAAAATTTTAAATAAACTAAGTCACTATGCTCAAACGGCGATTGGTCAGCAGACAGTTCAGCGGCTACAGCCCAGCGATGATTTGGAACATATCAAGAAATTGCTGAAAGGTACGGATGAGGCCTATGCTGCCGATCGACTTAAAGGAGTACCCTCATTTAACGGGGTCGTGGATATTACTCCGGCGGTCAAGCGCGCCCGTATCGGCGGAACACTGAGTCCGCAGGAACTGCTTGGCATTCGGACAACAGTTCAAGCTTCACGCCGTGTACAGGTGTACGTGGCAAGTTTGCATGAGGAAAATCCAGTCGAAACACTGCTGTATTGGAGTGAGCAGCTTTCAGAACAGAGAGGTCTGGAAAACTTGATTAAAAGCTGTATCGACGAAAATGCAGAGGTGCTGGATTCTGCCAGTACAGAGCTTTCACAAATCCGCAGAGAGCTGCGCTCGGGTGAAGTGCGTATTCGGGAAAAGCTGGATTCCATGATTCGTTCCTCTACCGTTTCTAAAATGCTTCAGGATCAGTTGATTACGATCCGTGGTGACCGTTTTGTAATTCCGGTTAAAGCCGAGTATCGTTCTTATTTTGGCGGAATTGTTCATGATCAATCCGGGTCTGGCGCAACGTTATTTATCGAGCCTGAATCCATTGTGGCCATGAACAACAAGCTGCGGGAAACACGGTTGAGAGAAGAACGCGAAATCGAAGTGATTTTACAAAAGCTGACCGCACTTGTCGCAGAACAAGCCGATATGCTGCTATATGATGTAGATGTTTTGGGGACGCTTGATTTTATTTTTGCCAAAGCGCGTCTTGCTCGCGAGATGAAGGCAACCTTGCCTTTAATGAATGATCGTGGTTACTTGAAGCTGAAAAAAGGCAGACACCCTCTTATTCCGTTGGAGCAGGTCGTTCCGATTGATGTGGAGCTGGGCAATTCGTACACCTCCATTATCGTAACCGGACCGAATACAGGGGGGAAAACCGTTACGCTGAAAACCATCGGCCTGCTTAGTCTGATGGCGATGTCGGGACTCTTCGTGCCTGTAGAAGACGAAAGCCAACTGTGCGTATTTGATGCGATCTATGCAGATATTGGTGACGAGCAAAGCATTGAGCAAAACCTGAGTACCTTTTCCAGTCATATGACCAACATTATCAGCATCCTGAAAAATATGACGCCAAAAAGCCTTGTGTTGCTTGATGAGGTAGGTGCAGGAACCGATCCTGCGGAAGGCTCGGCTTTGGCTGTATCCATTCTGGAGCATATGCATGCTTTGAATTGCCGTATGGTTGCGACGACTCACTACAGTGAATTGAAGGCCTATGCCTATGAGCGCAAAGGAATCATTAATGCGAGCATGGAGTTCGATGTTGCTACATTAAGTCCGACATACCGCCTGCTCGTGGGTGTACCTGGCCGAAGTAACGCTTTTGCCATTGCTGAGCGCTTGGGATTGCCGAGTCGTATTTTGGATTATGCCCGTGGTGAGGTGACAGAAGAAGACCAGCGCGTAGAGCATATGATTGCGTCACTGGAACAGAATCGTCTGACAGCCGAGCAAGAACGGGAAAAGGCGGAACAATTGCGTGGTGAGATGGAAGAACTGCGCACTCGTCATCAAAATGAGCTGGATAAGTTGGAAGCACAGCGGGACCGTATGCTGGAAAAAGCCGCGGACGAAGCGAGAAGTCTCGTGGACAAAGCTCGCAGCGAAGCGGAGAAAATCATTGCCGATCTGCGTAAGTTGGCTCAGGAAGAAGGAGCCTCTGTTAAGGAGCATAGGCTGATTGCAGCTCGCAGAGAGCTGGATGAAGCGGAACCGAAACATCGTAAGAAAAGCGCAGTCAAGCGCCCTGCCGCTGCACGTACTCGCTCTATCGTAGCTGGTGATGAGGTATCCGTTCACAGCCTGAATAAAAAAGGCCATGTAGTGGAACTGTCCGGCAGCAAGGAAGCGATGGTGCAACTGGGAATCATGAAAATGAAGGTCAGTCTGGACGATCTGGAGCTGCTGCAACCCGCCCAAACAACTGCACCGAGAGCTCAGAAGCCAGTAACCGGCATTAAGCGGACACGGGATGATAATGTGCGAAACGAGCTTGATCTTCGCGGTGCGAACGTGGAGGAAGCGCTGATGGAGGTAGATCGCTTCATGGATGAAGCATTTCTGGCCAATCTGGGACAGGTACACATTATTCATGGCAAGGGCACTGGGGTTCTTCGGACTAGTATTCAAGAGTACCTTCGCAAGCATAAGCATGTGAAAAGCTACCGTATCGGAAATTACAACGAAGGCGGCACAGGCGTGACGGTTGCTGAATTGGAATGAGCTATGGGTTACCAACTCCGGCCGGGAAAGCTTTGTAGAACGGGAGGGACAAAGTGAAGATGGCGATTGATGAATTGCTGTCACATCCGTTAGGAATGATGCTGAGCTATTTCTCGGTGGCGGTGCTGGAGCTGATTATATTTTTGTCTTGCTTTGAGCTGGTGACCCGGTATAAATGCTGGGAAGAAATCAAACGCGGCAATATTTCAGTAGCGATGGCTACGGGCGGGAAAATGTTCGGTATTTGCAACGTGCTCCGCTTTGCGATGGAAGCCAAATCCAGCGTGTACGATGCGATGATTTGGTCGTTCTTCGGCTTTTTACTGCTGCTTGCGGCGTACTTTCTGTTTGAGTTCCTGACACCAGTATTTTCAATCGATCAGGAAATTAAGGGGGACAATCGTGCTGTCGGCTTATTCTCCATGATGATCTCGATATCGTTATCTTATGTGATTGGTGCCAGTGTAACTTGACACATCCTGTATACTAGAGCTTGGTATATGCATGGAACGGAAGGATGATGAAGCTTGGAGATGACTATTTGTCCATGGTGTAACATGGAAATTATTTGGGATGAAGAATTGGGACCTGAAGAAGAGTGTCCTTATTGCCATAACGACCTGAAAGGGTATTCGGATATCACCGATGATGAAGATGAAACGGAGTCTGATTCTGCACATGTTCATGGGCATACGGATGAGCACCGACATGGAGAAAGTGAACACATGTATACTCATGAACATGACCACAGCCATGATGATGCGACTTCTGTGGGTCAAGCAGCACCCTCCCCTGGGAAGGACGATCTGAAGGGCTATCGTACGTTGAGCATTCAGCTTGGGGATGATGATGAGCAGGATATTTTATATGAAGCAGAGGATGAAGTTTTAGTTAAAAAGCCGACTGACGCTCCGTTGTTGCAGGACAGCGAGCTTCGCAAGCTGCCTGTGCTGCATACCCTGCAAAAATTTGAAGAAAGCGGTGCGGATCTGATGGCTTATGAACAAGGCGCTGAACAAATACTCGACAGACAAGATGAGGTTCTTGAATGTTCCCAATGCAGTGAATACATGCTGCATGCTGGTTCACAAACCGTGACTGGAGAAGGCTTTGTACCGTTGATGTCTCCTGCGCTCGGCAAACCTGTTCTGGATTTGCCGTTTGTCTTAAATGTATATGTATGTCCAAGCTGCTTCCATGTTCAGCAGACGCTGTCAGAGGATGATCGACTGCGTTTGTTAGAGAAGCTGAGTGGTATTTCCAACAATTAATTTATATTCCCCCGGATAAGCCCAAGTTGAACACGGGCATCTTAAACCGAAGAAGCTCTGAAGCAAGCTGAGTTATAAGGAGCTGAATGGTGATTTTCGGTTAGGGGGAACTATATTGAAATCAAACCTGAACCGACAATCCATTCTGCTACTAAGCCTGAATGGATTGTTTGTGTTTGCGGCAGCGTTGTCAGGTACTTTTCTTAACGTATATCTGTGGAAAAGCAGGCAGGATTACGCGATGATTGGCTGGTTTAATGTCAGCCAGCAAATTGCGCTGGGAATCATGGTCTGGGTGGCTGGAAAATGGGTCAAGGAGCATAACAAAATGAATGCTCTGCGCGTAGGGACCGCGTTGTCCGGTTTATTTTACCTAGTCGTTTTATATACGGGACCGCAGGCTGTAAACTACATATGGCCGTTAGGGATGCTATTGGGTGCAGCGTTGGGTTTGTTTTGGCTAGCTTTTAATGTGATTTTTTTCGAAGTCACAGATCAGGGAAGCCGGGATCATTTTAATGGCTGGGTCGGTCTGCTGGGCTCGTTTTCGGGTATTGTCGGTCCCTGGCTGTCCGGCTGGATTATCGCCCGTATGGAGGATGATGCGGGATACCGCGTGATATTTAGTATCTCTCTGGCACTCTATGTGGTAGGGGTGGTGCTGAGTTTCTTTCTTCGCAAGCGTAAGACGACAGGAAGTTACAATTGGCTGGAGCCCAAGCAGCGTTTGTCGCAAAAAGGAAGTATGTGGCGGCCATTGTCGTTGTCGCTTGTTACCCAGGGCATTCGTGAAGGAGTTTTTGCCTTCCTGATTACGCTGCTTGTGTATGTCGCTACTCAGCAGGAGTGGAAGCTGGCGCAGTTTTCGCTTATTACATCCGCAGTTTCATTTTTCAGCTTTTGGGCTGTTGGCAAATGGCTCAAGCCACATTATCGCTCGGTTGGCATGCTGTTGGGTGCCGTGCTGCTGGTGATTGCGCTTTTGCCGTTACTGTGGCGGATGCAGTATAGCACGCTGCTGATTATGGGCATCGGGACCGCCTTGTTTTTGCCGTTATATTTAATCCCGATGATTTCTGCTAGCTTTGACCTGATGGGAGTGAGCGAAGAGGATGCTAATCAGAGGGTGGAATTGGTCGTACTGCGCGAGTTGTGTCTAATGGTAGGTCGATTGACTGGAATGCTTATCTTTCTGGGTGTGTTGAGCATTAGCAAGGCATCTATAGCCATGATCTGGCTGTTGATTGGGCTTGCGTTAATGCCCGTGGCGGGATGGGTATTTATGCGCAATGTGCTAAAGAAGGAGCAAACAACGAAGCAGAGCAAGTCTCATTCCAAGGCAAGACGCTGGAACAGGCAAACCGAGTAGCTTAAAATATATATTCAAAAAAAAGAGCCTCTAAACCCACGAAAATGGGAATTGGAGGCTCTTTCGTGTTTCGTATTTATTAAGCCAGCGGCTCCGTTATTTCGGGTGAAGGCTTGGTGGTACGTGTTAGTGAAAAAAGCTCCATCTCAGGTCGGTGTGTGCCCGTCAGTTCATCAGCCAACAGCTGTGCAGCCATCATGCTGGTGACTGTGCCGTTTCCCCCGTATCCCTCCAAAAAGTAGCAGTTCGGAAAGCGCGGGTGCGGGCCAATATACGGTAAGCCATCATGGGAGGAGCCAAAAACGGCTGCCCACGCGTAATCAATCTTGAATGGTATATCGGGAAAATGCTCCTGTAATGCTTGCAGTAGCTTTTTCTGTTGGTGCAGCAACCTAACTTCACGCTGTTTCGGGTCGAGTACAGGCTCATCCAAACCTCCGATAATCATGCGTCCTTCTGTTGTCGAGCGTATATACAGATAAGGACGGGCGGTTTCCCAAATTAGACATTGTTCATGCCACTTGGCTGAATCCCCAACCGGATTGGTGGCAATCGCATAAGAGCTTTCCAGTATGGCTCCGCGATCCTTTTTAATTTCCTGTGATTCGTAGCCTGCCGCAAAAATAACCTTTTTCGCCCGAATGGTTCCACCGCTGGTATGACAAACGACCTCGTTGTCGTCAAATTCAAATTGCTTCGCTTCGGTATGCTCATATAAGTGTACATCAAGACGGCTGGCAGATTGCTGGAGTCCCTGTGCAAAACAAAACGGGTTTACCTCTGCATCTTCATGTGTATACAGCGCAGCCGGTTTTCGAAAGGGAAAACGAGAAGCCACCTGTTGCTCATTCCAATATTCCACCGGGAACCCAAAGCGGGTTAGCTGTTCGAACTCTTTTTGGAGCAACGATACATCCTCGGGCGTACTCGCATAATACAGGCTGCTGCGGCGAATAAAGGACGGATCGATGTCCACTGTGCTAGCCAACTTTTCCAACTGATCCAGAGCATTCTTGCACATCCGATAAAACAGCACCCCATTAGCCTCACCAAGGGTGTTGATAAAAGAGGTCAGCGTCTTATCATTGCTATATTGCAGCAATCCGGTATTGGCCGAAGAACTCCCGTGCGCCAGCTTACGTTTGTCAATGACCACCGTATTCACCTGTCGTTCTCCCAGCAGCCGGGCACAGAGCGATCCACCCATCCCGCCCCCGACGATAAGCACATCACAAGTCAAATCTTCTGTTAAAGAAGGAAAATCCAGTTTCTGCTCCAGAGTACTAGGCCAATACGTATTCCCACTAATCAATTCCATAACAAACACTCCCTATAAGCAATGTAATATGCAATATTCAATGTGTGTGTAGTTATTTACAGTAATTTTATACCCCTTAACTACCCACCCCAAAGGGAGTCTTATCGAGATCTTGGCGCCTTAATGGTTGGCGTTCCCGCCGAAGCAGCGAAGCGTCCTCAGAAACCGCCCCTCACAAAATCGTCAAATTTCGATAAACTCCGCCACTCTTCACGTATACATATAATTCCGCCAAACGGACAATCTAATCTGCGTGCAACAAAACATTTAAGGAGGCACAGACCATGCAATCTACGAACATGCAACCTTTGACTGGCAAAGAACTGGAGTACATCGTGGACTCCATATCTAATGAAGAGCTGCTGCTCAAGCAATGTGCGGCAACGGCAGCATCCATTCAGCATCCTGCCATGCAGCAAGCTTGTCTGCAATTCGCGAGAACTCATGAGCATCACCTGAACCTGCTTTCCAATGCCCTTCAACAGCACCAGCAGCTTGCTCCTATGCAACCGCAGCAGTAATTATGGATTAACCAACAAAGGAGGTAATATCACAATGTTTTCACAGAACAATACGTCATTTATGCCCGAAGAAGATTTGCTCTATACCATTCTTGCTGATATGAAACGCACCGTGGGAGAATATACAACGGCGACAACAGAATCCAATTGTCCGGCCGTGCGCCAGCTTTTCACCGACCTTACGAACGATACACTGCGTCTGCAAGGTGATTTGTACCGTCTTATGAGTCAAAACAATATGTACTCTACCTCGTCCAAAGCGCTGCGCATCGATTTGGACAAACAGATTCAAGAAGCTCGCAAGACTCAACAGGAATGCCAACAGTTCATTCAGCAAAAATCGTCCTCAGCGGGAGTATACGGTCAAACAATGCATCGACAGGACCAGCCTTCTCACCAAAACAACCCCTACTATATGTAAACGGGACACACTCCGCTTTTGAAGCTTTTTCTCATAACAAGCCGTCCGTCTGCCGGGTTCACCGGGACGGGCGGTTTTTCTTTGCAGGTTTAAAGCGCGTATTGTATGATATATAGTAATCTCTTTTGATGGAGGCCTTATGTAGAATGACAGAACTGAATGACTTGAAATTGAAAGTGCTGAAATTGTTAAAAGAAGATGCAAGAAGGACGCCGACTCTGCTTGCTACCTTGCTGGGAGCTGCCGAACAGGAAGTACGTGGCGCGATTAAAGAGCTTGAAGACCAACATGTGATCGTCAAATACGCCGCTGTAGTTAATTGGGATAAAGTTGACGACGAAAAGGTTACTGCTTTAATTGAGGTGCAGATTACACCGGAGCGGGGAAGAGGATTTGAAGGCATCGCCGAACGGATTTATTTGTATCCACAAGTTAAATCGGTATATCTCATGTCCGGTGCATACGACTTGTTAGTTGAAGTAGAAGGACGCAATCTCCGCGAGGTAGCGAACTTTGTATCGGAAAAGCTGTCACCTATTGATTCAGTCCTGTCCACCAAGACCAATTTTACGCTCAAAAAATACAAACAGGACGGAATTATCTTCGAAGATCATCAGGAAGATAATCGTCTGATGATTTCGCCGTAAAGGAAGATCATGATGAATATCAAACCTGAAGCACTGACTGACAGTAGCAAAGCCATGAGCTCGTATTTGTCTCCATTGGTGCGCGAGATCCCATCCTCGGGCATCCGTAAGTTTTTTGATCTGGTGGGCGGCAACAAGGATATTATTACTCTGGGGGTAGGCGAACCGGATTTTACAACCCCTTGGCATATGCGGGAAGCCTGCGTCTATTCATTGGAGCGGGGGTTTACCAGCTATACTTCCAACGCAGGGACGCCTGAACTGCGTGAGGCGATTAGTGAATATCTGGATGAGCAATTTGCAGTCCGCTATGATCCTAAAAGTGAAATTATCGTGACGGTGGGCGGCAGTGAAGCGATTGACCTGGCTTTGCGTGCATTAATTGTACCCGGCGACGAAATTCTGGTTCCTGAGCCATGCTACATTTCATATTCTCCGATCACTTCGATTGGTGGCGGTATTCCTGTAGGAATCGAAACTTTCGCCAAGGATGAATTCAAGCTGACAGCAGAGGCGCTGGAGGCTAAAATCACACCTAAATCTAAAGTGCTGATTTTATGCTATCCAAGCAATCCAACTGGGGCGACCATGACCTATGAGGATTGGCTTCCGATTGCGAAGGTTGTAGAAAAGCATGATTTAATCGTTATTTCTGATGAAATTTATGCAGAACTGAATTATGGAGAGAAGCATGTCAGCTTCGCGGCTGTGCCGGGAATGATGGACCGTACCATTCTCGTCAGCGGTTTTTCCAAAGCCTTCGCCATGACGGGCTGGCGTATTGGATATACATGCGGGCATCCTGATTTAATTGCCGCTATGCTTAAAATTCACCAGTATACCGTGATGTGTGCGCCTTCGATGGGGCAGGTTGCGGCTCTTGAGGGGCTACGCAATGGTTTGGGCGAGAAGGATCGCATGGTGGAAGCTTACAATCAGCGTCGCCGTCTGATGGTTGAGGGATTCCGCGACATTGGTCTGGAATGCCACGAACCGAGAGGGGCTTTTTATGTTTTCCCAAGTATTCAAAGCACAGGACTAAGTTCAGATGAATTTGCGCAACGTCTTTTGGCAGAGGCCAAGGTTGCGGCTGTGCCGGGGAACGTGTTCGGTTTGGGGGGCGAAGGATACCTTCGTTGCTCGTATGCGACCTCTGTGGCTCAACTGACGGAAGCATTGGATCGGATCGGTCAATTTGTAGAAAAAGTAAAAAAAGAAGGTTGAAATTATTTTTATGGGTAATTCATAGAAAATAGTCTTTTATTTCTAAATTTATATGCTATAATTTAAAATCGAAAGCAGGCAGTTCAATTTTTTAATTGCAGGAGGAATGCTCATGTTATATGTTGGATATCATTCATCGGGTTCAATAGGATACGACATTTCCCTGGAAGATGAAATTTTGTTCCTGCGCAATGAGATGATGCGGACGTTTCAGAAAGAGAAGTCCTTTACCTCTGATCTTGTCATTGAAATCAGTTGCAAGCTTGATTTGAAAATTAACGAATACATGAAGTTGTACGATACGGCATGCAAGGTGTAACCGTGTGAAGCCAAGCCGTATGTATAGAGAAGGCCGCAGAGCCTTCTTTTTTTGCGTTCATAACTTATGATATATTGGTGGCATGGAAGAGAGGGCGTACATATAAGAGGGCTGAAAAGGCCGATGCGGCCGGGGAAGACGATCTGTTTATTTTGTCGTAAGAGGATATGGAGTTGTAGGGACAGAATGTTCGAATTTGTCTTTAGACCAAACATTATTTGCTACCGTGCCACCGCGTACGAGCAATAAGGAAGAAGCCATTAAGGAATTAAAAGCACTGACGGAATGATAGAGGGGATGATAGACCGTGGGAATTTATACAAGAACAGGTGATGAGGGACAAACTTCGGTGATTGGCGGTCGAGTGTCCAAGGACGATGACCGTGTGGAGGCATATGGCACGATTGACGAACTGAACAGCTTTGTAGGACAAGCGATCAGCTTTGCCGAAGGGGAAAAGTTTGCGGATATTCGCGCTCAATTGGAGGAAGTACAGCAGGAACTTTTTGATTGCGGATCGGATTTGGCGTTTGTCAAAATCAACGAAAGCAAATACAAGGTAAAGGATGAGCTGGCAGAGCGGCTGGAAGGCTGGATTGACGTATGTCAAGAGGAAAATCCGAAGGTGGAGCGGTTTATTATTCCGGGAGGCAGCACGTTGTCCTCAGCGCTTCATGTTTGTCGTACGGTTTGCCGCCGCGCGGAACGTCGTGCTGTCACACTGGGCAAGTATACGGAAATCAATCCTGCGGTACGTCGGTATTTGAACCGTCTGTCCGATTATTTCTTCGTCGTGGCCCGCACTGCGAATGTACGTCAAGGGGTATCGGATGTCGAATATGTGCGTAGCAAAAAAGTGTTCCGCAAATAAGGAGGCAACTGGGAATTTGTGATGAGCTTATATTATGAACCTATCGTGTATACGATCCCTCCTGAGGAGGAGGGAATGCTGTTGAAGACCATTTTGCAAAAACGTATGAATGTTTCGCGCAAGCTGATTTCCAAACTCAAGCTGACGGAACAAGGCATTATGCTGAACGGAACACGAGTGTATATCAGTGTAAAGGTACAGTCCGGGGATCGCGTGGAAATCCGTATGGAGCGCGAGCATTCCGATGATATTTTGCCTGAACCGATTCCTTTTGACATTTTATTTGAGGATGAGCATTTATTGGTCGTCAACAAGGCGGCGGGTATGATTGTCCATCCGACTCACGGTCATTACACAGGAACGCTGGCTAACGGGGTTGTGCATTATTGGCAGGCCAAAGGCGAGCTGTTCCGGTTCCGTCCCGTTCATCGTCTCGATCAGGAGACGACGGGTGTCCTTGTGGTGGCTAAAAATCCATATGTACACCAGCATATTTCCGAGCAAATGATTGCGGGAACGGTGGATAAGCGCTACACGGCCCTGGTGCACGGTTGCCCTGATCCACAGGAAGGCAGGGTGGATGGGCCGATTGACCGTAATCCGGATGATCCACATTTGCGCATGGTGACCCCTGATGGTTATCCGGCTCTTACACTCTATATGCTGGAGGAAGCCTGGAATGGGGGGAGCCGCATCGGGATCAAGCTGGAATCCGGGCGTACGCACCAAATCCGGGTACACATGACTTCTATCGGATGTCCGTTGATCGGAGATAAAATGTACCAAAATACGCCTGATGACACTGCGCAACGTGAGCGTTATGCTCAGTTGGATGCCCAGATGCCCCGACAGGCATTGCATGCCTCAGAGCTGTCCTTGGCGCATCCTGTGACTGGAGAGCAGATGACGTTTTGCGCTCCTTTGCCGGACGATATGGCCCGGTTACAGGAGCTGTTAAGAAATCGAAATGGAGGGTTAACATAACGATGAGCCAGTTGAAAGTATACCAGTACTCCAAATGCAGCACTTGCCGCAATGCAGTGAAATGGCTGCAAGGCAAGGGAAATGAAACGGAACTGATTCCTATTTTTGAACAACCGCCCGGCCCGGAGGAATTGACTGATTTAATTAGCAAAAGTGGACTAGAGCTGAAAAAGTTTTTCAATACGAGCGGTGAGATTTATAAGGAGCTGAAGTTGAAGGACAAGCTGGCAGACATGAGCCGTGAAGAGCAAATCCTGCTTTTATCCTCGAATGGAAGATTGATCAAGCGCCCGATTGTAACAGATGGGAACAAAGTAACGGTAGGCTTCAAAGAGGAAACATTTGATGAAGCATGGGGCGCTCAATAACGTCCAATTCGGCTCCGCGATATGTTATACTGTTGGGGGTAAATAATATGATGAATGGGAGCAATACAATCTGTGACACAACGTAATGAACAATCCATAATGCTGGTTGATGGCATGGCTCTGTTATTCCGCGCTTATTATGCAACCGCTGCAAACGGTTATATAAGGCGCACAAAGGCCGGAGTGCCAACGAACGCCATATATGGTTTTATTCGATATTTTTGGGATGCGGTACAAACCTATAATCCGACGCATGTCGTATGCTGCTGGGATATGGGAGGAACGACGTTCCGCGGGGAGCATTTTGCTGCGTACAAGGGGAATCGGGCTGACGCGCCGGATGATTTGGTTCCTCAATTTACATTGATCCGTGAAGTGACGGACAGCCTTGGCATTCCTAACATTGGAGCGGCAGGCTTTGAAGCGGATGATTGCATCGGTACGCTGGCACGCCATTATACGCAGAATGAGGACATGGATGTAATGATTCTCTCCGGAGATCATGATTTACTCCAATTGGTGGATGAGCGGACACGGGTTATTATTATGAAAAAAGGTCATGGCAATTATATGGTGTACACCCCAGAAACGCTGCTATCTGAAAAAGGGCTCAAACCCCGCCAAGTTGTGGATATCAAGGGCCTAATGGGGGATGCAAGCGACAATTACCCAGGAGTACGAGGCATTGGTGAGAAGACGGCACTCAAGCTGGTACAGGAATATGACTCCATTGAAGGTATTCTGGAGAATCTGGATCAATTGACGCCGGCGGTGCGCAAAAAGATCGAGAGTGATCTGGATATGCTACATTTGTCACGTAAGCTGGCTGAAATTCACTGTGGTGTACCTGTAGCATGCGCACTGGACAGCTGTCTGCTGACGCTGGATCATGTGCAAATTGTAGACAAGTTTGAGGAGCTTGAAATGAAAAGCTTGTGTACGTTAATGGGTGTGGCAACTGGTTCATAACGAAGCCAGTTTGGCTTCACAGGTACAACTCGGAATTCGCATTACACATATGAGGATACTGGCGCTTTGTGCGTTAGTGTCTTTTTTATGCACAGTTATGTCAAGGGAGATATATATTCTTGTGAAGGATTATATACAATTGCGATAAAAGGATTGACCTTGGAAACGTTTCAGGCGAATATAGGATAGAGAGAACCGGACCATGACTGAGAGGGGACAACAGTAGCTATGACAGTATTGGGAGCAATTGAGGCAGGCGGTACCAAATTTGTATGTGGAATTGGCAACGAACAGGGAGAGGTGCTGGAACGCGCGAGCTTTCCGACTGCCACGCCAGCAGAAACGATGGCGAATGTCGTTGCATTTTTTAAAGGGAAGGGCATTGAAGCGCTGGGTGTAGGGTCCTTCGGGCCGATTGATCCTATCGAAGGCAGTGATACATATGGCTATATTACAACAACGCCAAAGCCGCATTGGGGCAATTATAACCTGATCGGCAAGCTGAAAGAGCATTTTGACGTACCTATGGGATTTGACACGGATGTGAACGGTGCAGCATTGGGCGAATCCATCTGGGGGGCGGCCAAGGGACTGAACAGCTGTCTCTATATTACGATAGGTACAGGCATCGGAGCGGGTGCTTTGGTCGGTGGAAAGCTGATTCATGGATTATCCCATCCTGAAATGGGTCATATTCTAGTGCGTCGTCATCCGGAAGATACATATGAAGGGACATGTCCTTATCACGGTGATTGTCTGGAAGGATTGGCAGCAGGTCCTACACTCGAGAAAAGATGGAAGATCAAAGGACATGAGCTTTCTGTGGATCACCCGGCTTGGGAGATGGAAGCTTATTACTTGGCACAGGCTTTGATGAGCTATGTATTGATTCTTTCACCGCAAAAAATTATTATGGGTGGCGGAGTAATGAAGCAGGAGCAACTGTTTCCACTCGTTCGCGCCGAGCTTCAACAACTGTTGAACGGATATGTACAGCATCAGAGTCTGACTACAGAAATGGATCAATATATCGTGGCTCCAGGCTTGGGAGACAATGCCGGATTGTGCGGCGCTCTTGCCTTGGCAAAGGAAAAGTTGAACAAATGAGAATTTTGGGTTGACGGCGATCCGAGGTACGGTTATCATATAGGCAACAGTATAGTACGGCTCAAAAAGGGAAGCACCTTTCTTGCAAATACGCGAGATAGGTGCTTTTTTTGTATTTTGCGTTGTGCGGAACTGTAACCCAATGATAAGCATGGAGGAAAAAGCATGGAAATCGTATTTTTAAACCGTTTGTCCAAACGGAATGAACAGGGCCATGAGCTATTTGCTCAGGTATGGATTGGACAACATGATGAGGTATGGAGTGCAGGGTGGAGCACACAACACAGCTTGGATGAAAGCACAGATGATTTATGGTATGAGGGCAGCTTATGGCAGGAATTGTTGCATGTTATCGCCACGAGCTGGCGCTCAAGATGGCAGAGGGCTACAGACCCTTAATCCATGGTGTTTTTCATGAGCAGAAAGGGGCAGCAGGACGTGGACAAACATTACAAAAGCTGTATTGCTATAGTGATTTGTTTCCACGTGATGATGTGTATGAGCAATTGACGATGTGGAGACGACAAAAGGCGGCTGCCGAGCGAAAGGCACCTTATTTTATCGCTACCAACCGTCTGCTCCGGTTGATTAGCGTCTATCTTCCCCATACCGAGGAGGAGTTGCTGGAGCTACCAGGAATGGGGCAGGGTAAAATATCTCAATATGGGCCAGAGCTACTGGCTATTACGACACAAAATGACCGGACAACGCCATTTCCGCTAAATTGGGTAACAGAGACACTGGATGAGGAAGTTTTCTTATCATGGCTGTACAAGCAAAAAGAGAACCAATATAAGCAGGAACTGAATAAATTCAGTCTGACAAAAACCATTATTGAAGGTATTTCAGACGGTCTTACGTTGGAGCATATTGGATTGAAGGTGGGGTTACATCGTAGAGAAATGATTGAAGCAGTGGAACATTTGGATCGAGATGGAATCGATATGGAAAAGCTGATCTGTCAGGAATTGGTGAACGTATCTGAGGAAGAGCAGACGGCAATCTGGTCTGCGTATGAAGAACTGGGGGATACGTTGCTCAAGCCCGTCATGCTGCGGGTATATGGTGAGGAACAGGCCGCGGAAACGGGGCTGGATCAAGTTTATGAGCGGCTGCGTCTGATTCGTATCCGTTTTCGCCATCAAGGGGCATCAGATCGACATGCGGGATAACCAAATACAATCGGAAGCACCGATCATTTGTCGAAAGGCATATTAGGTCGGTGCTTTTTTTGAAAGACTATGTTAAGCTATGTTGTTGAAATTCGATGATTACCAACATATGTTCTATAATTGGGGTAAATCGTGGTTCGGAGACGATATTCCCATGGATTTATAAGGAATTGATGAAGCTTGCAGGCCAAAGCCGCTTGAAGAAATGGAATACAGCTTTTTCTTACTGAATGGGCAGTAAACTTTAGTTATATGTAAAAATTAGTACCCAAATTGTGAAGGATTAGTATATGATAAGAACTATAAAATAATTGAAGTAAAAGATGTCAGACTAAATTCATACGATTTTTTAGAAGGAGTGATGTGGTATGAAAATGCATTCAGGCAAAATATTAGAGAGGTCTAAAAAATAGGGAAGTCTGTACGGATTTCCCTATATAGGAGGAATCCAAAAATGATTACGCTAAAAGCAATCGACAAAAGTAATTGGGAAGAATGTGCTCAACTTAAACCGAAACCAGAGCAAAATAGGTTTATTGTATCTAACCTTTTTTCCATTGCGGAAAGTCAGTTTTTAGAAGGATTTTTATCTAAAGCTATTTACAATGACGATGTAATGATTGGTTTTACGATGTTTGGTTTAGACCAGGATGACGGAAATTACTGGGTTTACCGATTTATGATTGACGAAAGATTTCAAGGTCAAGGTCAAGGTTACAATGCTATGTTGCTAGTTATTGACGAAATATGGAAATCCAGTGATAGGACTGATGTTATAATGATTGGATATAAACCAGACAATGAACTAGCTAGAAAGCTATATAGAAAATCAGGTTTCAGGGAGGAGGGAATATCACCCTGGGGAGAAATGCTTGCGCAGTATAGGTTTGTCTAGTCAAGGATAGTAACCAACAATAATAATCGCTTCATTACAACAGATTTCCAGTATTACGGCAGTCTGTTAGTTCAATTACGCCTTTTATGGCGGTTTTCTTTTGGTCGGAAATTAACATTATGATTTAACATAGCCTTTTGAAAAAAAAGCTTAAAGTGTGTAGTGATAGTGCGGCAGAAATATACAACAATACAACAAAGCAGCAGCTATATCCTGTGAGGATACAGCTGCTGCTTCAACCTTTTTTCTCAAACCCAATCGTTCTTGCGGAAAATACAGAACATGCTGACACCCAGCGCCACCATAATACCAATGACGACAAAATAACCATAATGTGTATGAAGCTCAGGCATATTATCAAAGTTCATACCATAAATTCCGGTAATGACCGTTAACGGCATAAACACGGTTGTAATCGCTGTAAACACGCGCATGATTTCATTCGCACGGTTAGCGATACTGGATTGATAAGCTTCTCGAAGGTTACCCATTAGATCGCGGTAAGTTTCAAAAGTCTCCGAAATTTTCACGGCATTTTCATAAATGTCGCTGAAATATTTTTGCAATTGATCGTCGATCAGCCGTAAATCCCGTTTGTTCAACGTATTGATGACTTCTTTTTGCGGACCAAGCACTTTTTTCAGCCACAGAATCTCACTGCGTAAGCCGATGATTTCATTCAAATGCGACTTTTTCGTATGCATCAGAATGTCTTCTTCCAGCTTCTCAATGCGAACCTCAATCCGGTCACCAACCAGAAAATAGTTGTCAACAATCAAATCAACCAATAGATACATAAAACGGTCAGGTTGGCTGACCTCCTGCTCCCACAGCATAGGCTTGAGGGTGCGAAGCTCATTGATTTTCTGCTTGGTCACCGTAATGATAAAATGGCGGCCGAGAAAAATGTTCAAGGCACGTAAAAATATTTCTTCATCATCAAAACGAATGCTGTTTACAACGATAAAATAATGGCTCTCGTAAATTTCAATCTTCGGACGCTGCTCTTCTTCACTCAAACAGTCCTCTACCGCGAGATCATGCATGGAGAACAGAGGCTGGAGCACTGCCAGATCATCAACATCGGCATCAATCCAATAAAAGCCTTCTGCTGGCGGAGTAAGCGCCATTTCAATTTCTTCGACAGGGGTAAAAACCCCGTTGTTTACCAAACGGATTTTCATATATGTCACTCCTTATGCTCCGTCGTAACGGAAAATACGTGTACCTCAAGCATAAGGAATGGACTCAGTTAGCCAGTTAGCCGGATCAGGTAAGCGGCATCCCCATCAAAAGCCAGAGGCTTTTGGAGCATGCAGAGCCTGGCGCCCCGTCTTTCGGCAAGCTGAAGTCATTCCTATGCTGTTGTTCAGGGATCGCCGCCTATTCGGACTCGGGTCGCCTTCCATTCCGGATTTCACCTCACAAATGTTCTTTTTTAGGTTGCCACAGTATCGCAGAAAGCACTCTAAATCTGCACCACTGCTCCATATTTTCGGCCTATAGCACTTGTATAGTATAACGCTCGACCTACAGCCTTTCAAGCGCAAAATCGCGGGCTAAATCAACAGTAGTGACAAGAGCTTCGGCGATAGAGTAATGTATGATTTAACATATGGAAAAGTAAGACGAAATGTGAATGAAAGGCGCTAAATTACAAGTTCCATCTTGACGAGGCCCAGCGGATGCATTAAAGTGAACAACAAGAACTTTTTATGAACCCAAAATGAATATAGCGAAATCTTATCAAGAGCAGGTGGAGGGACTAGCCCGATGATACCCGGCAACCGGCGATTTTAATCGTACGGTGCTAATTCTTGCAGGACGCGCGCTTCTTACAAAGAGCGATGCCCTGACAGATGAGAGAGGCGCATATGGATACAAATATGACCTTTCTCGTAACCGAGGAAGGTCTTTTTATGATATGCCCGGCATCTCAACATGACGATTTTCGCAAAAACTTCACCGAACAAGGAGTGAGTTTACATGCCGATTAAAATTCCGGATACACTACCTGCCAAGGAAGTGCTGGAGAGCGAAAATATTTTTGTAATGGATGAAAGTCTAGCCTATCATCAGGATATTCGTCCGTTGCGCATCGCCATTTTGAATTTGATGCCTACCAAAGAAACAACGGAAACTCAACTGTTGCGTCTGGTTGGCAATACTCCGCTTCAAGTGGACGTTACATTGGTACACATGAAGTCGCATGTATCTAAAAATACATCGCAGGAATATTTGAGCATGTTTTATAAAACGTTTGGCGAGATCAGAAACAGTCGTTTTGACGGCATGGTTATTACGGGAGCACCCGTTGAACAGCTTGAGTTTGAGAATGTGAACTACTGGGAGGAAATCCGGCAAATTTTTGAATGGACGAAAACGAATGTAACTTCGACCATGCATATCTGTTGGGCCTCACAGGCGGGTCTGTACCATCATTTCGGCGTTCCCAAATACGGACTTGATTACAAATGTTTTGGCGTTTTTCCACATAGCGTTATTAAACCTAAAGCGAAGTTGCTACGCGGTTTTGATGAATTGTTTTATGCACCTCATTCCCGGCATACAGAGGTTCGACCCGAAGATATTGAGCATATTGCCGAACTGGAGCTTTTATCCGAATCTGAGGAAGCCGGAGTGTATCTGGTAGCTACGCGTGATGGCAGACAAATCTTTGTGACGGGACATTCCGAATACGATCCACTTTCCCTGAAATGGGAATATGATCGTGATGTCGCCAAAGGGATGGATATTGAATTACCGAAAAATTATTTTCCCAACAATGACCCTGAGCGTATACCGCCCTCAACCTGGCGTGCGCATGCCAATTTATTATTTTCAAATTGGCTCAACTATTATGTATACCAAGAAACACCTTTCGATATCGGGCCCCAGATCTAAAAAGGGGCTTGACGTTTATATCTCCGCAGTACCACATTGCAGCAGCGCAGCAGTATAGATTTGATAATCCCATTTTGCAGCATATGTTACAGCACCTATTATGGAAATCAACGGGAGGATTCATATGAGTGAGAAACAGTGGAAAATCGAAAGCAGGTTAGCACAAATTGGTTCAATCGAAGAGCCGGTAACCGGAGCGGTGAACTTTCCGATTTATCAGTCTACAGCGTTTCGCCATCCCCGTCTGGGTCAAAGCACAGGATTTGATTACATTCGAACGATCAATCCGACACGCAAGGTGCTGGAAGAGGCGTCCGCTACACTGGAATCCGGTGATGCAGGCTTTGCATGCAGTTCAGGTATGGCGGCGTTGCAAACGGTATTTGCCCTGTTTGGACAAGGAGATCATCTGATTGTATCGCTGGATCTGTATGGAGGCACGTATCGTTTGCTGGAACGTATTTTATCCAGATTCGGCGTGACTGCGAGCTATGTGGATACGAACGATCTTGAAGCTATCGAGCAGTCATGTCGACCGAATACCAAAGCGGTATTCATAGAAACGCCTACGAATCCATTAATGATGATTACCGATATTCGGGCTGTAGCCGAATGGGCGTCACAACGTCAGTTGCTTACCATTGTAGATAATACGCTGTTAACCCCATATTTCCAGCGTCCTTTGGAGTTGGGTGCAGATATTGTAGTACATAGCGCAACCAAGTATCTGGGCGGACACAATGATGTGCTGGCAGGCTTGATCGTAACCAAGGGTAAGGAGCTATCAGCCGAAATTTCCTTCCTTCATAATTCCATTGGTGCTGTACTGTCTCCGAGCGATAGCTATCAGCTGATGAAGGGCATGAAAACATTGGCGCTGCGTATGGATCGGCATGAGCACAATGCGACGGTGCTGGCCAATTATCTGCTGACGCATCCGGCGGTGGCTGAGGTGTTTTATCCGGGGCTTGAGGGTCATCCTGGTCGTGAAATTCAAAATAAACAATCCAGCGGCAACACAGGTATTTTCTCTTTTAAAGTAAAAGATGCCCGTTATGTGGAGCCATTGCTTCGAAATATTAAGCTTATTGCTTTTGCAGAAAGTCTGGGCGGTGTGGAATCGTTAATGACTTATCCTGCTGTACAGACACATGCCGATATACCGGTTGAGATTCGGGATGCAGTGGGAGTGGATGATCGGTTGCTGCGCTTCTCCGTCGGCATTGAACATACGGATGATTTAATTGAAGATTTGCGTTCAGCGCTGGAAGCGGCACGTCAAGAAATCGAAGGAGGGGAACGGCAATGATTGAGGACGTGCGGAAAATCGGGCAGGAAACGGAAAAAGAACGGAAATTCGCTACCAAGCTGCAGCATTTTGGCTCTGGAATTGATAGTGTTACGGGTGCGTCGAGCGTACCGATTTATCAGGCGTCCACCTTTCACCATCATGATATTTTTAATCCTCCGTTGCATGACTACAGTCGTTCCGGCAACCCGACACGGCAAGCTTTGGAGGACTACATCGCTTTACTGGAAGGCGGGGCCAGAGGTTTTGCCTTTGCATCTGGTATGGCAGCTATATCCAGTACGTTTATGCTGTTGTCCACAGGGGACCATGTCATTGTTTCAGAAGATGTATATGGAGGGACCTACCGCCTGCTGACTTCTATTTTAAAACGGATGAATATCGAAACCACCTTCGTCGATATGACGGATATCAACCTTGTGAAAGAAGCGCTGCAGGAAAATACGAAGGCTGTATATATGGAAACACCTTCTAATCCAACCCTCAAAATCACCGATGTGGCAGGGGTAACGGCTTGGGCACAGGAGAAAGGGCTTCTGACGCTGCTGGATAACACCTTTATGACGCCCTATTATCAACGTCCGATTGAGCAAGGCGTCGATATCGTGCTGCACAGCGCAACCAAATTTCTCGGCGGGCACAGCGATGTATTGGCAGGTCTTGCGGTAGCACGTACAGAGTCGTTGGGCAGACAAATCAAGCAGCTTCAAAATGGACTTGGAACCGTATTGGCCCCTCAGGATTCGTGGTTGCTTATGCGCGGGATGAAGACACTGGAGGCACGTATGGCGCACAGCGAAAAGAGTGCGGCGAAGCTGGCCAACTGGCTGAACGAGCGCAGTGACATTGAGGCGGTATACTATCCGGGGCTGGAAAATCATCCGGGGCGCGCCGTACATGAGAGCCAATCCAGTGGATACGGTGCGGTTATCTCGTTTGATGTAGGTTCCGGTGAGCGTGCAAAAGAAGTACTCAATCGCGTACAAATCCCGATTGTGGCGGTAAGTCTGGGAGCTGTGGAAAGTATCTTGTCGTATCCGACGATGATGTCACATGCGGCAATGCCACACAGTGTACGTCTGGAGCGGGGAATCACGGATGGTCTGCTACGTTTTTCCGTAGGTCTGGAGGATATTGACGATCTGATCAGTGATTTAAATGAGGCTCTTCGCTAAAACGACAACATGTCGAAATTGAAGCCCCTGTGTGTTAATTACAGGCATAATGAACATAAAATATAAAAAAATCCACTCAATCTCATAATCAGCGCTTGACATCTAGCCCAGCATCCGATGGCGATTGCATTCGATGAAATTCCCGCCTTATAGCGCCTGCGATTTCGTATAAAGTAATGGCGGCGCTATAAGGCTTTAATGCGATGATGTCGACCTTCTACGGTCGCGTTTGCCCAGCGGCATTGATGGTAGTTTACGATTTCGGTTTTCCAACTTCGCTTCGTCTTGAGGGTGCTTCGAACTGCAATGTGGTCAACTCGATCACCCTGCCACACCAACGCTCAAACCCTTATTGGGCAACGGAAAAGTTGGATGAGCAATTATACCAGGTCGCGAACGCTTCTTTCCATTCCATACGCTGCAAAGAAGCGATGAATAGTTCAGCAGCGTTTCCAAACGCTTACTGCCTTCTTTACCAAGCGATTCCGCTGGTGGATCGAGCAAGCGCTGGTTAGCCTTTAGATATGCCTTAGCCCGCAGCTCCTCTAGTTCCTCTAACTTTAGACCCGGCAGCAGGTCTAGCATGGTCTCCCCTTTGAGGTTATAAATGCCCGTGTTATACGTATGGCCTTTCTTGATCGCAAAGTCATCGACGCCTAAAACCAGATTTTTCATTTGTTTCGCTTCTTCCCACACTTGCTCGTAGATCCGTTCATACTCGGCCGGAATCGCCTCGTTATGCATACGCTGTACGGAACTGGACGGTGCTTGCTGCATGCGGGCGCTATGCGTTGCTATTCCTTTTGTTGTTTGTGCGGACTTACAACATTACAGGAATTGCAGATGTTTTTCCATTTTTGACCCTTGATGATTTCGTCAAGCACTGATTTTGGTTTTGAGCCTAAAATAAAAGATTTCTTATCCGATAATGATAAAGAGATCATTTTGTCGAATTTTCCGTTCAGAAGGAATATCTGAAATTATCATTTACAAAACGGGAAGAGAGAGGGGGATTTCTGTGTAAAATTGTTTTAATCTATCAGGTTTTGGCAGTTCGATGAAGCTTCTCTAGGTTGAGATACGAAAGGGTGGGGGGCTGAAACGTCAGGGGATTGAAATGCTTGACTGCAAGCGACCATCAACTTTTATGATAAACGACGAGTTGTTTTTGCAGAAAATGCTAGACGGAACAGGGGAAGGAAAATATGAAATGCAATAAAATAGCAAACGCTTCTTTAGCCTTAATTATGTTTTTGGGGATCATACTGCCTATTTTTATTCCAACAAGTTTGGTACGTGCTGCAAATGGAGTGCTTGACCCTGCAACAACTAAATCGTTTACTCCTGTGGAACCTATAAACTTCATTACTACTGATGGGGTAGATGACACATTCAAAATAACCAAACTTCCTGTTAATGCGATACCAGGAGCCAAGACTACCGTAGAGTTCTGGATGTATTGGAATGGGACGAGTTCTGTCAAGCCGTTTGGTTGGTACATCTATAATCTTTATTTTGCCAATGGATACTTTGGATTTAATCAAGGTGATGGAAGTATCTTAGGAATTCCTTCTGTTGAATTGAAGAACAAATGGGTTCATGTAGCAGCAGTCTTCACGAATGGTGTTCCAACGGCTGATACAAATGTGCTTTACATCAATGGAGAGAAACAATCCATTAGTTTATTTCTCACGGATAAGACTGAATCTAAATCTGTAACTCCAATGGCCGTCATATCTGGATGGGGGCACGACTCAAAGTATAAATTCGCGGGTAAGTTAGCGGAAGTGCGTATCTGGAACAATGCCCGGACTGCTGAAGATATTCAGTCTGATATGAACCGATCTCTCAGTGGAGATGAAGCTGGTTTAATTGGGGCATGGAACCCAGATTCGTTGACTACGGGAATTGTTTATGATGTTACCAAGAGAAATAATGGAGTTGCTGCAGGTTTTGCTGCTCCGCTCTTTAACTTGCAGATCACAGAAAAGACAGATCAAAAAATGGTGCTAAACTGGGATAAAATTACAAATGCAGAAACATATGTTCTCAAACGAAATGATTCAATCATTTATCAAGGACCGGATTCTACCTTTACAGATACAGGGTTATCTCCATTTACCGATTATACGTATACGCTTATTGCCCGGAATAGTAACGGGGAGACCAATGAGGCTAAAATAATAGACAAAACGAATAAATCGGTATTACCAACTCCGACAAACATCGTAACCACTGCTACAAACTCGTCTATTACGCTGGATTGGGATGATGTTGCTGGGGCTACGACTTATGAGTTGAAGCGTGACGGTGTTAGTATCTACAGCGGAAGCGAATCCAAATTTACCGATAGTACAGGGTTGACGGCAGCAACGACCTACACGTACACATTGGTAGCCAAGAACGGAACCGGAGAAAGCAGTGCGGCATCGCTACAAGTAAAAACAGCCGATCCGACGCCGACCACTCCAGCCCCGGCGACTCCAACAACCCCAGCGAATCTGACAGGCACAGCCACAACAACGAGCATTAAGCTCAGCTGGAATGCAGCGGACAACGCCGAGAGCTACGAGTTGAAACGAGACGGAGAAGTGGTCTATAGAGGAAGCGACCTGACCTATACGGATACAGGCTTGAAGGAGTCCACAAGCTACACGTACACATTGGTAGCCAAGAACGGAACCGGAGAAAGCAGTGCGGCATCGCTACAAGTAAAAACAGCCGATCCGACGCCAACTGATCCGACGCCGACTGATCCAACGCCGACCACTCCAGCCCCGGCGACTCCAACAACCCCAGCGAATCTGACAGGCACAGCCACAACAACGAGCATTAAGCT